>JANNVF010000475.1:0-9100 GCA_031414315.1 Hyphomonadaceae bacterium
TCTCCAGAGCATCAACCCCAACGCCGAGCAGTGCTGGGTGGCGGGCTATTCGTTCGGCGCGTGGATCGGGCTGCAGCTCTTGATGCGCCGCCCCGAGATCGACGGCTTCATCGCCATCTCGCCGCCGTCGAACCACTACGACTTGTCCTTTTTGGCGCCGTGCCCCGCGTCGGGCCTGATCGTGTACGGCACCAAGGATGGCGTGGCGCCGCCGTCGGACACCGAGCGCGTCGTCGCGAAGATCCGCACCCAGAAGAACATCAAGGTCGACGCCACGCCGGTGGAAGGCGCCGACCACTTCTACCGCAACCCGCAGGACAAGTCGGTGGACTACCTGCCGGACGTGGAGAAGCACGTGACGGCGTACCTGGAGCGGCGGCTGAGCCCGAAGGCGATCAAGCGGCAGGGGTAAGGCGAGTAAAGTTCCCCTGACGGTCAGTTGACTGAAACGACGCTTAGCTCAGCCGCAACAAGATCGCCCGGGTTCCCTTCAAAAAGGCGAACGGGAAATCCTGAAGGCTCGGGGCCAGTATACGGCGCCAGGGTGTTTGCTGCGGACCTGTAGAGTCGAAAATCGTCTGCGGGCTGCCAAAACTGGAAGGGATAGCCTTCCTGCAGCGGTGCGCATTCTATGCAAAAAACCTCTTGAAACGCTAGCAGACGTTCTACCGACTTTCGGATCGCTGCCTTGCCGTTTCCGGCAACACGAACACCGGTCCTATCGATGTGAAAACGCATATCCTCGTGGTCGATCGGTTGAACCCACGCGGGCTTCGGCGCGTCCTCGAAAATGAACGCGTCCGCAAGATCATCGGAGTCGGACACCTCCGTTCCGAGACATATCGCCTGCACACGAACGACGACGATTTGGCCATCTTCGGCCGATACCTGCGCCCATCCAGGAAACGCCTCCCCGTACACCTGGTTTCCGATATTGTCGGCGGTGACCGCCGGAATACAGGCCACCTCGCCAACCACATCAAAATGCATGCGTTTGACCACCCCTACCGCGCGATAGGTCACAATCATCGTTGGCGTGAACTTCTTCTGCACCTCTGCGATACAGGCGTGAAGCAATAGGGGCGCTGCCACAACGATCGCGATGCGGGACAAAACCCTCAGCGGTGCGGGTCGCGTCATCACATGCAGCCCTAAGCCGAAACCGGAAACGTCGACCAAGCCCCTGCAATCTTCCCGTCCTCATAGATCGCGATATCCCCGAACTGCAGGAAGATCGCCTCGCTCTGGTTCGGGCGGAAGAACACGTAGTCGTCGGGCACGATGTCGATGGCGTCCGAACCCGTCAGCAATTCCTGGTTCGAGGAGCGGCCGAACAGCGGGTTGTATTGCAGGCCCGGCGGCGAGACGGGCGTGGCGAGCCAGTGGCCGCCGTGGATGAACACCGCCTGCGCGGTGTTCGGGTCGAAGAACCTGAACACGCCCGAGAGTGACTCCAGCGCCGGGATCTCGGTGCGCGACAGCACCTTGATCACCGGCGTGGCGATGAACGACGCGGGTGTGTGGTGTTCCAGCGTCTTCAGGTCGAAGTCCTTCGGCTTTACGAACGCCGAGCCGATGGCGACCTCGTTGCCGGCCGTCCCCTTCGCATGCATCGCGTACGTCGGGCTGCCGGCGGTGTTGTAGGTGAGCCCCGCCGCATCGGCGCCGAGCTTTTCCTTCAGCACGCCTTTTGCTGCATCATAGGCCTTCTGCGACGCCGCATACGCCTTCGCGGGATCGGGCGTCTTCGGCACGTGCGGGTCGTAGCCCATGAGGCCGGACACGGTGAGCCCCGCCTGTTGCGCCGCATCCACCGCGCCCGCCACCGCTTCCGCCGTGTTGAACCCGCCGCGATGCAGGCCGACGTCGATCTCCAGGCTGATGCGCATCGGCTTGCCCCGCGCCCGCGCCAGTTCGGCATACTGCGCGAGCCGCTCACGCGTATCGACCAGCCACTGCGGCGACACATCGCCCAGCGCGTCCATCGTCTGCGCCGCCTGCGCCACCGGCAGCGGCTTGCCGAGCAGGAAATCCGCGCGCGGTTTTGCCTTCGCCATTTCCGCGAGCATCGCGCCGTTGAACACCATGAAGCGATCGGTGCCGACACCGCTTGCAACCGCATCGATCAGTCCGTGCGCCGGTAGCGATTTCACCACGATCCGCGTGGCGAGGCCTGTGCCCGCAAGCGTTGTCTTCACCGCCGCGATGTTGGCGTCGAGCCGCGCGCGGTCGATCACCAGCGTCGGCCGGTACAATCCTGCGGTCGCCATCGCCGCCGAGAGCTTCGCGAAATACGCATCATGCGGCCCGCCGCGATCGGGTTTACGCGCCAGCATCACACCGCCTCCGATCACCACAAACGCGCCGCCGCCAAGCAGCGCACGCCGGTTCCATTTCGCCTCAGCCACCGGCAAACACCTTGCGCAGATGGTCGTTCAGCATGCGCCCCTCAGGGTCGAGAGTCGCGCGCACTTCGTTGGCATCCGCCCAGCGCGGATAGAGTGCGGCGAAATCGGCCGCGCCCAGCGAATGCAGCTTGCCCCAGTGCGGGCGCCCGCCGTGGTGGCGCAGGATCGGCTCCACCAGCTCGAACAGGAACTGGTAGTCGTCCTTGTAATACGCATGCACCGCGATCGAGCCGGACACGCGCTCGTAAAACGGCGACAGCCACGCATCGTCCGCGTCGATCACCCGCGCCTCGATCGGGAAGAACACGTCGGGGCGATGCTTCTCGATGGCGGCGATCACCTCGCGCAGCGCTGGCATCTGTGCGTCGAGCGGGAGGTGGTATTCCATCTCGTTGAACCGCACCGGGCGCTCGTTGGAGAGCAGCTTCCAGCCCTCGTCCACCGCTTCCTCCGGCGGAAAATCCTTGAACGCCGCCTGCGCGAGATCACGCCGCACCGATGGCAGGAACCCCGCCACGTCGCGCAGCTTCTTCAGCGCCATCACCGCGTCCACATCGGCGTCCGCTCCGCGCGGCAAGACCGGCCGATCGGTCTCATCCACGGTGATCAGCGAGGCCAGACCCGTGAACGGGATGGCGTAGAACTCCACGTTCCGGTGCGCCGCCTGCAGCGCCGGCCATTCCTCCATCACGTCGTCGATGGTGCGCGCTTCGGTGCGCTTGAGCACACGCTTCAGCGCGCTGTTCTGCAGCGTCACCTGCGTGACCGCGCCGAACGCGCCGAGGTTGACGCGCGCGGCGTGGAAGATGTCGGCATTTTTTGTGCGGTCGCAGTCGAGGATGTCGCCGCGCGGCGTGGCGAGACGGAACGCGACGACGTCGCCATGGATCGCCTTCAGCGTGCGGCCCGTGCCGTGCGTGCCGGTGCCCAGCGCGCCGCCAAGTGATTGCTTGTTGATGTCGGGCAGGTTGGCCATCTCCTGGCCGATGGCGGCAAGCGCGGGGCCAAGATCGCCGAGCCGCGTGCCAGCGCGCACCGTGGCCTGCATCTTGGCCGCATCATGCGAGACCACCCCGCTCATGCGATCGAGCGTCAGCAGCGTGCCGCTGGTGGGCGCGAGCGCGGTGAACGAGTGACCGGCGCCGACGGGACGGATCGGCGTCACGCCCGTTTTCAGAATATCGACGAGCTGATCTTCGCTTTCCGGCGCCGCGCGCGCAGCAGGATAGGCGTGCTGGATGCCGGACCAGTTGCGCCACAGCAGGCGCCCGTCCGTGTCCATGGCGGCGGGAGAGGCAGGCTCACGGTCGCGCCACGCACGGTAGCCGACGGCGCCGGCGCCGGTGGCGATCACGGCGCCGGCGGTCGCGGCGAGAACGGTGCGGCGGCTCGGCATCTACGTCCCCGTCGACATGAATAGGATGAGCGCTTCGTGGTCCGCAGCGCTGCACGCAAAGCACTGCCCCCCCGCCGGCATGCCACCGATGCCCCCGACGACGTTCTGCAACAGCGTCGGCTTGCCCTTGGCAAGACGCGGCTTCCAGGCGGCGACATCGCCGGTCAACGGCGCGCCGCTCTCCGCATGCGCGTGACAGGCCTGGCACGATTGAGCGTAGAGGTCCGCGAGGCGCGCATCGGACGGTGCAAGCGTCGCGGCGCGGGCGATGATCTCCTGCGCGGTGGGCGCCGGCGTGGGCGCACTGCACGCGGCCAGAAACAACAATCCCGCGATCATCGCAAAGCGCGCCATGCTGTCCTCCCCGGCCCGTTCTGCGACAGGCGCGCGCTGTTCCTAGCGGAAATCGCTCAGGAATGCACGACGAGATGGCCATCCTTCACGGCCAGGACGCGATCCATGTGAGACGCAAGTTCCAGATTGTGCGTGGCGACGAGCGCGCCGACGCCCTCTTGTCGCGCGACATCAAACAGGCTCTGGAACACCGCGCCGGACGTGTGTGGATCGAGATTGCCGGTAGGTTCGTCCGCCAGCAGCAAACGCGGCTTGTTGGCCAGCGCACGGGCAATCGCGACGCGCTGTTGCTCGCCGCCCGACATTTGGGCGGGTTGGTGGAAAATGCGATCTTGAAGCCCCATCACCGTAAGCAACCGCGCCGCTTCCTCGCGCGCTTCGCCCTGCTTCTTGCCGGCAATGAGTTGTGGCAGCGCGACGTTGTCGAGCGCGTTGAACTCGGCCAACAGGTGGTGAAACTGGTAGACGAAACCAATCGTGTTTCGACGCAACGCTGTCCGCTGATCATCTCGCAGAGACCAGGCGCTCACGCCATCAATCAGGACCGCGCCTGCGGTCGGCTCCTCCAGCAATCCTGCCGCATGCAGCAGGGACGATTTGCCCGACCCCGACGGACCTATCAGGCCGACGATCTCGCCGGGCTCCACGTCGAGATCAACTCCATTGAGAACCACCAGCGCCTCTCCGCCTGATACGAAAATGCGCTGCAGTCCACGGATCGAGAGGACGGGATTACTCATAGCGGAGCGCCTCCACCGGATCGAGGCGCGAGGCGCGGAACGCTGGAGGCAACGTGGCGATGAACGACATGAACAGCGCCCACGCGGTGACGAGCGTCACCTCGCCCCAGTCGAGCTTCGCCGGCAGACGCGAGAGCGAATAGACTTCCGGATTGAAGATCTGCGTGCGCGTGATGAACTCGAGCGCCGCCTGGATCGCCCCGATGTTCAGACACATCAGCACACCGATGGCGAGCCCCGCGATAGTACCGAGCACGCCGACCGATGCGCCGGCCATGAAGAAGATGCGCAGGATCGCGCCGCGCGTGGCGCCCATGGTGCGCAGGATCGCGATGTCGCGGCCCTTGTTCTTCACCAGCATCACCAGCCCGGTGATGATGTTGAGCGCGGTGATCGCCACCAGGACCATCAGGATGATGCGCATCATGTTGCGCTCCACGATGAGCGCCGTGACGAGACTCTGGTGCAGGTCTTTCCAGTCGGTGATGACGAGATCAGGGCCGAGTGCTGCGCGCAGCGCCTGCTTCACCGGCGACGGATTCATCGGATCGCTGATGCGGATTTCCAGCCGGTCCACGCCCTCCCCGCGCCCGAAGAATACCTGCGCCTGATCGAGCGGCATGAACACGAGCGTGGCGTCGTATTCGGCGGCTCCGACGGAGAACAGCGCACCCACGGTGAACGTCTTCTTGCGCGGCACGACGCCGAACGGGGTCGCCGCGCCATTGGGCGAGAGCAGTGTCAGCGCGTCGCCCTCGAACGTCGACAGCGAGGACGCCAGGCGCGCGCCCAGCAGCACCTTCGGATCGTCGATGTCGTCGAAGCCGTTGAGGCTGTCGCCCGGCGCGAGTTGATCGGAGACGATCTTGAGGTCCTTCAGGTCCTCGCGGGTGATGCCACGCACATAGACGCCGGCAGCGCCCCCCTCCACGCTCGCCAGCGCCTGCCCGTCGATGAGGCCCGAGACGTGGGTGATTCCCGGCACGCGCCCGGCCTTGCGGATCGCGTCCTGCACCTCAACGGCCGTGCGCCCACGCACGTCGACGTAGACGTGCCCGCTGACGCCGAGGATGCGCGACAGCAGCGTCTCGCGGAAGCCATTCATGATCGACATGACGACGATCAGCGCCGTCACCGCCAGCATGATGCCGACGAACGAGATGATCGACACCAGCGCCACGCCGCCGTGCTGGCGCTTGGCGCGCAGGTAGCGGCCGGCAATCTGGCGTTCGAACTTTCCGAACGGCGGGGCGGACGTGGTGTCGGTCACGAGTGATCTCTCTCGGCGCTGCGCGGCGACGCTAGCGATTGTAGAAGGTGGCGTTGAGGACAAGCAGCAGCACGATCCACAGCACGGCCGCGCCGCCGGCCGCCCAGATGGCTTTTTTCAGCAGGTTCGGCGTGACGGGCGCGCCGCGCTCCAGCCCCTTGCCCTCCGTGACACCCGCCTCGTCGAGATTGCGCACGCCGATCGGCAGCGCAATGAAGAAGCACACCCACCACAGGATGAAATAGAGCGCAGCGCCGATCAGTGGGCTCATGGATCAATGCCCTTTCGGGGTCTCCATCAGTTCGATGAGCACGCCGTTGGAGTTCTTCGGGTGCACGAAGATCACGGGCGTACCGTGCGCGCCAATACGCGGCTCACCCAGAACAGTCGCGCCGCGCCGTTCCATTTCGGCTTTCGCGGCGTGAATTTCCACCACTTCGAAGCAGACGTGGTGCTGGCCGCCCAGCGGGTTCTTCTCGAGAAACTTGATGATCGGCGACGCCGCGCCCAGCGGCTCGATCAGTTCTATCTGGCTGTTGGGGATGTTGACGAACGCCACGCGCACGCCCTGCGCCGGCATATCCATCGTCTCGGTGATGTCGCTGTCGGCGACCCCGTACAGCTCGCGGTAGGTCGCCTTGGCCGCCTCGATCGACGGCACGGCCACGCCTACGTGATTCAAACGACCGATCATGCGCGCCTCCTTCAGACTTCCAGCCTTTACACGTCGAGAATGACCGCTTCCACAAGCGGCCGCTTACCCCAAGTCCGCTCCGCCGCCCGGCGCACCGCCTTGACCACCGCCTCCTCGGCGAGTTCGGAGTCAGCGCGATCCTTGGCCGAGAGCTTGTTGAACGCCGCTTCCGCCACCCGGGCCATTTCTTCAAGTGCGGTCTGCAGGTCATCGTCGTCCTGCGCGGAGAGGCCGCGGACCCGCACATCGGGGCCCGACACGATGGTGTGCTTCTTCCCGATCGCCATGGTGACAATGAGCTGGCCCTCAGTGCCGAGGCGCTTGCGGTCCTTCAGCGCCTCGTCGTCGGCGTCGATCATCACGGCGCCGTCGAGATAGAGCCGGCCGGATGGCACTTCATCGATCATCATTGCGGGACCGGGCGCGAGGCGGATCATGTCGCCGTTCCGCGGCGCGACGGATTCGGGCACCTGCATCTCGTGCGCAAGCTTCACGTGCTCCAGAATATGACGGCGCTCGCCGTGCACCGGCACCGCAATGCGCGGGCGCGCCCACTGATACATCTGGCGCAGCTCATCGCGCGCTGGGTGGCCCGAAACGTGGATTGGCCATTGCTTGTCGGTGATCACGTCGACGCCGCGTTCCGTGAGCTGGTTGTAGAGCGCGTAGATCGGCGTTTCGTTACCGGGGATGACGCGCGACGAGAACAGCACCGTGTCGCCCTCGCCCAGCGAGACGTTGCGATGGCTGCCACTGGCGATGCGCGACAGCGCCGCGCGCGGCTCGCCCTGACTGCCGGTGCAGAGGTAGAGGATCTGCTGCGGCGCCATCCGCATCGCCTCTTCTTCGCTGACGAACGCCGGTGCGTCAGCGAGCAGTCCGACGGACTTCGCGGCGCCGACGATGCGGTGCATCGACCGTCCCACCAGACAGATCGAGCGGCCCACCGCCTCGCCCGCCTTGATCGCGCTTTCCACGCGCGCCACGTTCGACGCAAACGCAGTGACGGCCACTTTGCCCGTGCAGGTGGCGATGACTTCCGCGAGCGATGTGCGCACGTCAGCTTCCGAGCCCGTGACGCCTTCCACGAAGACATTGGTGGAATCGCAGATCATCGCCAGCACGCCGTCTTCGCCCATGGTCCTGAGCGTGGCCGCGTCCGTGGGGTCACCCACCTGCGGCTCTGGATCGATCTTCCAGTCGCCGGTGTGCCAGATAACGCCGAGCGGCGTGGTGATCGCCAGGCCGTTGGGTTCCGGGATCGAGTGGGTCAGCGTGATGAGGCGGATGTCGAACGGCCCGAGCTGAATGCGGCCTTCGAGCGGCACGACTGTCACCTTGGCCTTGTCGTACAAGCCCTTTTCCCGCAGTTTTTCGCGGACGAGGTAGGCGGTAAACGGCGTCGCGTAGATCGGCGTGCGGAAGCGTGGCCACAGGTGGCCGATGGCGCCGATGTGATCCTCGTGCGCGTGGGTAAGTACGATAGCGAGGATGTTGTCGCGCTGCTCCACCAGAAACGTCGGGTCCGGCATGATGACATCGACGCCGGGCTCGTCGGGACCGCCGAAGGTGACGCCGATATCAACGATGATCCACTTGCGGTTGTCCGGCGGGCCGTAGCCGTAGGCATTGAGATTCATGCCGATCTCGCCCGAACCGCCAAGCGGCAGGAAGACAAGTTCGTCGGTCGCGCCCGCTGTGTTCAAATCACTCCGCCATTGCGCTTGAAAATTTCCAGCAGCCCACGGGAGGTGAGCTCGTCGTCATAGACATCGATCGAGACGGCGGCGCCCTCGAACAGCGAGGCGACGCCACCGGTCGCGATCACCTTCATCGGCCCCAGCCGCGGCTCCTGTTCGCGCTTCAGCCGCGTGACGAGGCCGTCAATCAGTTCCACGTACCCGTAGAAGATGCCCGCCTGCATAGCATGCACGGTGTTCTTGCCGAGCGCGCCATTGGGCGGCTCGCGAATTTCGATGCGCGGCAGGCGCGCCGCCGCCGTGTGCAACGCCTGAAGCGACAGATTGATCCCTGGCGCGATGATCACGCCCTCAAGGCCCCCGTCGCCCGCAACGACGTCGAACGTGGTCGCGGTGCCGCTGTCGATCACGATGGCCGGTCCACCATGCTCTATATAGGCGCCGACAGCGTTTACGAGACGATCAGCGCCCGCTTCGCGCGGATTGTCGATGCGCAGCGGAATGCCGAGATGCACGCCCGGATCACCCACGACCAGCG
>JANNVF010000476.1:0-2909 GCA_031414315.1 Hyphomonadaceae bacterium
CGGTGCGCGAGGGCGAGCAGTTCATCGGCAGCTACGGGCCACAGGTCTCGTGGGAGATTCCGCTGTTCGGAAGGATCGAGGCTGCAGCCGTGGGCGCGCGCGCCAATACGCGGCTCTCGGAGGATGATCTGCGCGGCGCGCGCGCCGCGCTCGCCGCCGATATCGCGCAGGCCTACGTGGATTTTCGCGCGGGCCAGCAGCGGGTCGCGGCGCTTCAGGAAGGGGCCGAATTCGCCGAGCAACTGGCGGGCATCGTCCAGATCGGCGCCGACGCGGGCTTCTCCGCGCCGGCCGACGCCGCCGATGCACGCCGGCTTGCGGAATCGACCCGCGCACGCACGCCCGATGCGGTGATCGCGGCGCGGCGCTCCGCAGCGACCCTGGCGACACTGCGCGGACGCGCGCCGGGCACGGAGCCCGCGGACGTCCTGGCCCTCCTTGCGACGGCCGAGCCTGTGCCGTCCTACGCGCTGGCCTCAGCGCCGGCAGCGCCGGCGGATCTCTTGCGGCTGCGGCCTGATGTGGCGCAGGCGCAAGCGCGCACGCTGGTGGCCGCCGCGCGGCTGGGCGCGGCGCGGCAGGATCTGTTGCCGCAAATCCGTCTGACCGGTGGGCTCGACATCACCGACAACATCATCGGCTCCGCCGTGCCCGAACGGCTTGCGCAGGTGACCGCCACGCCGACGATTTCCATCCCCCTGTTCGACTGGGGCCGCCGGTTCGCGGCCGTACGCGTGCAGGACGCGCAGTTCGAGCAGTCGCTGGTGACGTACAAGTCGACCGTCAACGCGGCGGTCAGCGAAGCGTCGCTGGCGCTCGTGTCGCTGGTGCAGGGCGATCGCCGCCTCACCGCCTCGCACAATGCGGAAATGGCGGCGGAAGCCACCGCGCGGGGCGTGCGCGCGTCCTATGGCGCGGGCATCGCCAGCCTCGCCGACCGCATCCGCGCCGAGCAGCAGCTGCTCGATGCGCGCGTGACCCGCATCTCCGCCGAGCAATCGCAGGCCACCGCAGCCATCCAGGTCTACCGCGCGTTCGGCGGTGGCCCGCCGACGCTGACCGGCAAGGCGCTGAAGGACGAACTGCGCGGCGCGTCGAACTAGAGGTCCCGTCTGGACAGGCCCCGTCGATCTGCGCCAAGTCTCCGGAAAAATCGGGGAGACGCACATGATCGAACAAACCATCGACATCCAGACGCGGGACGGCGCGTGCACGACCTTCATCGCGCATCCCGATCGCGGCGGCCCGCATCCGGCGATCATCTTCTACATGGACGCACCGGCGATCCGGGAAGAGCTGCGCGACATGGCGCGGCGCCTGGCGTCCGCAGGCTACTACGTCGTGCTGCCGAACATGTACTACCGCGCCGGCGTGATGGAACTGGGCGAGATGGATGGGTCGCCGGGATCCGCATGGCTCAAACGCATGTTCGAGCTGATGAGTTCGCTGACCATACCGCTGGTGATGTCGGACACCGATGCCCTGCTCGCGCACATCGACGCCGATCCCGCAGCGAAGCCCGGCAAGATCGGCGCGTTCGGGTACTGCATGAGCGGTCAATATGCATTGAGCGCAGCGGGGACATATCCCGATCGCGTTGCGGCGGCGGCATCGATCTATGGCGTGTCGCTGGTGACGGAGAAAGACGACAGCCCGCATCTCGCCGCGCGCAAGGCGAAGGGCGAACTCTATGTCGGGTGCGCAGAAACAGACCCTTACGCGCCGCAGGAGATGGTCGACGCGCTGACGGCGGACTTCAAGACGAACGGCGTGAACGGCGAAGTGGAAATCTATCCGGGCACGCATCATGGCTTCGCGTTCCCGCAGCGCCCCGCGTACCACAAGGCGGCGGCGGAGCGACACTGGCTACGACTGCACGCGTTGTTCGATCGCAATCTGTAGGAGACCGACGATGAGCATGACCGGCGGCTGCCACTGCGGCGCGATCCGTTACGAAGCCCACGGCGATGCGATGCATCACGCGCTGTGCCACTGCACCGATTGCCGCCGCAGCGCCGGCGCACAGATTGTTGGCTGGGCAGCGTATGCGATAGACGCGGTGAAAGTGACCAAAGGCGCGTCCGTCACGTACGCATCGTCCGAGCATGGCCGGCGCCAGTTCTGCGGCGCGTGCGGGACAGGGCTGTTCTACCTGAACGCCGTGAACCTGCCGGGGATCATCGACATCCAGAGCGGCACGTTCGACGATCCCGCCGCCCTGCCCGCGCAGGTGCACATCCAGACCGCCGACCGTGTGAAGTGGATGGAGGACGCACACACGCTGCCGGCGTTCGAGCGGTATCCGCCGCAGGGGTGAAGCGTGCTGCTTAGTCTCGACTGCGCGATCCAGCAGCGTGGCGCACACGACGCCAGCGGCGTACATCGCACTGTCCGTGAGGTCGGCGTTCGTGCCGATAATGGCGGAGGCCGCGCGAGGTTGATCGGCATCTTGTCGCCGCATTGCGTGCGGAAAGTTCGCACATGAAGAATGTCATTGCCCTGCTCGCGCTCGTCTCCGCCTGCGCCCAGCCGGCCCCGGAGTCGGCCGCTGTCGATGCTCCGATCCCGGTCGACGTCGCCCCTTTCATCGCGCGCGCAGCCGCGCACGCCGACCTTGAGATGCAGGCCTTGGCGCGTGGCCAGCTGACGATCACCGAAGGCTGCGTGCGGCTGACGAGCCCGGCCGGCAATCCGGGATATCTGGTGGTCTGGCCGCGCGAGACCACCATCGACGCCTCGACCGGAGCCGTGCGCATCGCCAATCCCGCCACCGGCAGCATCGTGAGCGTCGGCGACATGATCGAAATGGGCGGCGGCGAGTCCGCCGCGCTGGATCCGTCGGCGTTTCTGGAGCCGCTGCCGGCCGCATGCGCCGGGCCATACTGGATCGCCGGATCCCGCTGGGCGAC
>JANNVF010000477.1:0-12172 GCA_031414315.1 Hyphomonadaceae bacterium
TCGACGCCAACGCGCAGATCCGCGGCGCCCAGGAGGGCCTGCGCTCGACCGAACAGTCGGTGCTGCTGCAGGTGATTTCCGCTTACGTGAACGTGCAGCGCGACGCGGAGGTCGTGCGCATTCGCGAGACCAACGTCACCCTGCTGCAACGCCAGCAACAAGCGGCGAAGGATCGCTTCGAGGTGGGCGAGATCACGCGCACGGACGTGGCGCAGGCCGACGCCCGTCTTGCCGGTTCGGTCGCCGGGCTCGCTGGCGCGCGCGCCGACTACGAGGCTTCGCTCGCCGAATACGCCCGCATTGTCGGTCAGCCCGCCAATGCGCTGGAAGCCGCGCCTGCGGTCGCGGGACTGCCGGCGACGCTCGATGAGGCGATCACCATCGGCCTCGATCTCAATCCGGACCTGCGGAG
This sequence comes from Hyphomonadaceae bacterium, assembly GCA_031414315.1. Taxonomy (GTDB): domain Bacteria; phylum Pseudomonadota; class Alphaproteobacteria; order Caulobacterales; family Aquidulcibacteraceae; genus VFBF01. Next base: position 413 of record JANNVF010000477.1, read on the forward strand.
CTTCAAGGAAAACGAAGCCGCCGCCCGCCAGCAGGTGCGCATCGAACGCGCCGATCTGCTGCCGCAGATTTCGGTCGTCGGGCGCATGGCGCGCGACGAGGATCTGTCCATCGGCGGCGTCCGCAGCGACGTGCAGTCTGCAGCAGCGCAGATCTCGATACCGCTGTTTGAAGGGGGATTTGCCCGGTCGCGCACGCGCCAGGCGCGCATCGGCGTGTTGCGCGCGCAGTCGCAGACCGAAGAGGTGCGTCGCTCCGTCGTCAGCCAGACCACATCGGCGTGGAACGACTACGCCGCATCGCAGCGCGTGATCGAGGCGTCGCGTGAGCAGGTGCGCGCCAACCAGCTCGCGCTGGAAGGCGTGGAACAGGAACAGCAGGTCGGCCTGCGCACCACGCTCGACGTGCTCGACGCACAACAGGAACTGCTGGAGTCGCAGCTCACGCTGGTGCGCTCGGAGCGGGATTCGTACGTGGCCGCGCACGGCCTGCTGCTGTCGATCGGCAAACTCGACGCCCGCACGCTTGGCGTTAACGCGCCGTTATACGATCCCGACGACCATCGCAGGGCAGTTGGCTGGACGATTCTCTCCACCAAGCCCGCGCGGGATCACTGAGCGATCCGGACGGGGATGGGCAGAGTTGGCTGGCGAACGACAGGTTCGTTTTGCGGCGACTCAGTTCACGGATGTCCCCATGGCAGTTCAGGAAGCTCAGGCAGAACCCTCCATGGAGGAAATTCTTGCGTCCATCCGCCGGATCATTTCCGAGGATGACGCGAGCCCGGCGCCCGCCGCGCCCGTGCTTGAGCTGAGCACGCCGGCTGCTGAAGCGCCGCCGCCCGCGCCGGTTGCGGCGGCAGCGCCGACACCGGACGAAGATGATCTGCTGGTGTTCGATCATCTCACCGAAGCGGAGCCCGCAGCGCCGCAACCCGCGCCAGCGCCGACGGCGCCGCGCTCGCAGCATGTCGACTCGATCATTTCGCAGCCCACCGTCTCGGCAGCGGCTGGTTCTTTCACCCGGCTCGCCGGCTCACTTAGGCTGGCGGATACGCAGGGGCAGTCGCTGGAGGGCGTCGTGCGCGACCTGCTGCGCCCGATGCTGCGTGACTGGCTGGAGCAGAACCTGCCAGCGATCGTGGAATCGAAGGTCGAGGCCGAACTCGACCGGATTTCCCGCCTCGCGCGCTAGACCACCGCCGCGCGCGTGACGCCCGCCGTAACGGCGTGATACAGCGTCACCGTGCTCAATCGTCGCCATTTCCTCTGCGGCTGCGCCGTTGCGTGCGCGACCGGCCTTCCCCGCGTCGCGTCGGCTGATGACGCGCCGGCGATGACGTTCCAACGCCTCGTCGATGTGCCGGGGCAGGCGGGCGAGGACGCGGTCTGGTTTCACACCAGCTGGCGCGTGCTGGAGAGCGGCCCTTTTCCGTCCAACGGCATGGTGGTGTTCGGCAAGCGGCGCACGGTGCTCATCGATACGGCGTGGAGCGTGGCCGATTCCGACCTGCTCCTCACCGGCGTTGATCGCGTTGCGCCACCAACGCGATCGAAGCTGCTCGTCGTCACCCACGCGCATGACGATCGCATGGTCGGCCTGCCGGCGCTGCGCGCGCAGGGCGTGGCGTCGCTCGGCTTCCGGCAGACGGTGCAGGACGCGCTGGCGCGGGGGCTCGTCGCGCCTGACGCAACCTTCGGCGGGCGCGAGAAGCGCATATCCGCGGGCGGCAAGACGGTGACCCTCTACCATCCCGGTCCTGCGCACACGCGCGACAATATCGTCGCCTTCGTGGAGGAGGACGGTGTCCTCTTCGGCGGTTGCATGATCCGCGCGATGGGCTCGACCGCGCTGGGCAACACCGCCGACGCCGACCTCGCCGCCTGGCCCCACAGCGCGCGCGCTGTGAAGGCCCGCTTCGGCGCGAAGGTCCGCCACGTCATCCCCGGCCACGGCGCGCCGGGCGGTCCCGAACTGCTCGACCACACCATCGCGCTGGCCGACACCGCCGTACACTAACCCTCCAGTCAAAAGGAAAGCAGTCGCGCTCACCCGCAGCGGACGCTATCAAACCCCATGCTCGACACCACTTTCGATCCCAAGGCCGCCGAACAGCGCATCAGCGCGCTGTGGGAGCGTTCGGGCGCGTTTGCGCCCACCAAGAAACCCGGCGCCGAGCCCTATTGCATCGTCATCCCGCCGCCGAACGTCACCGGCACGCTGCACATCGGCCACGCGCTCAACAACACGCTGCAGGACGTGCTGATCCGGTTCGAGCGGATGCGCGGGAAGGCCGCGCTCTGGCAGCCGGGCCTCGATCACGCGGGCATCGCCACGCAGATGGTGGTGGAGCGCCAACTCGCCGCCGAGGGCAACATCGGGCGCCGCGAACTGGGCCGTGAGGAATTCATCGGCCGCGTCTGGCAGTGGAAGGAAAAATCCGGCGGCGACATCCTCAAGCAGCTGAAGCGGCTGGGATGCTCGGCGGACTGGAGCCGCGAACGCTTCACGATGGACGAGGGCCTGTCCAACGCCGTGCGCAAGGTGTTTGTGCAGCTGCACAAGGAAGGGCTCATCTACCGCGACAAGCGGCTGGTGAACTGGGACCCGCACTTCGAGACCGCGATCTCCGATCTCGAAGTCGTCAACACCGAGGTCGATGGCTTCTTCTGGCACTTCAAGTATCCGCTGGAGAACGGCGAGACGTACGAGTTTCCCACGGCCTACGACGAGGACGGAAACGTCACCGCATCGGAAACCCGCAACTACATCGCCATCGCCACCACGCGACCGGAGACGATGCTGGGCGACGGCGCCGTCGCGGTGCATCCGTCCGACAAGCGCTACGCGTCCATCGTCGGCAAGCGCGTGCTGCTGCCGCTGGCGGACCGCTACATCCCGATCATCACGGACGAGTATCCCGATCCGGATTTCGGCTCCGGCGCGGTGAAGATCACCGGCGCGCATGACTTCAACGACTACCAGGTCGCGCGCCGCAACGACATTCCGCTTTACGTGCTGATGGACACCAAAGGCCGGATGGCTGACGAAGAGCACGTGCCGGAAAAGTATCGCGGCATGGATCGCTACGAGGCGCGCGCCGCCGTCGTCGCCGACATCGATGCGCTCGGCCTGCTGGATTTCGTCGAGCCGAAGAAGATCACGCAGCCGTTCGGCGACCGCTCCGGCGTCGTCATCGAGCCGATGCTGACCGACCAGTGGTACGTGGATGCGCCGAAGATGGCGATCCCGGCGATCAAGGCGGTGGAGGAGGGCCGCACCGTCTTCACGCCGAAGTCGTGGGAGAAGACGTACTTCGAATGGATGCGCAATATCGAGCCGTGGTGCGTCTCGCGCCAGCTGTGGTGGGGGCACCGGATTCCGGCGTGGTACGACGCGGATGGCAACATCTTCGTGGAGGAAACCGAGGACGCCGCGAAGGCGGCCGCGCGCGCGAAGCACGGCAAGGATGTCGAGCTCACGCGAGACGAAGACGTACTCGATACCTGGTTCTCCTCGGGCCTCTGGCCGTTCTCCACGCTCGGCTGGCCGGAAGACACCGCGGAGCTGAAGAAGTTCTATCCCACCGCCACGCTCGTCACCGCGTTCGACATCATCTTCTTCTGGGTCGCGCGGATGATGATGCTCGGCATCCACTTCATGGGCGAGGTCCCGTTCAAGGACGTCTACATTCATGCGCTGGTGCGCGACGCGTCCGGCGCGAAGATGTCGAAGTCGAAGGGCAACTCGCTCGATCCGCTGACGCTGGTGGACAAGTACGGCGCTGATGCGCTGCGCTTCACGCTGGCGGCGATGGCTGCGCAGGGGCGCGACATCAAGCTCGCCGAACCGCGCATCGAGGGCTACCGCAACTTCGGCACCAAGCTCTGGAACGCCGCGCGCTTTTGCCAGATGAACGAGTGCGCGTGGTGGGAAGAGTTCGATCCCGCGACGCCACAGCAAACCGTGAACCGCTGGATCGTCGGCGAGACCGCGCGCACGGCGGCGATCGTCACGAAGGAGATCGAGGCGTTCCGCTTCAACGAGGCGGCCGGCGCGCTCTACAAGTTCGTCTGGAACGTGTTCTGCGACTGGTATCTGGAACTTGTGAAGCCGCTGCTCAACGGCGATGACGAAAGCGCCAAGGTGGAGACACGGCGCACTGCGGCGTGGACGCTCGATCGCATCCTCATGCTGCTGCACCCGTTCATGCCGTTCATGACCGAGGAACTCTGGAGCCGCCTCGGCGAGAGCGGCCCCAAGCGTGCGCACATGCTGCTGGTGCAGCAATGGCCGGACCTGCCCGCGTCGCTGATCGACGACGGCGCCGACGCCGAGATCGACTGGATCATACGCCTCGTCTCCGAGACGCGCGCGCTGCGTTCGGAAATGAACGTGCCGCCAGCGACACGCATTCCGATGCTGCTGGTCGGCGCCTCGGCGGAAAGCGCCGCGCGGCTTGAGCGCTACCAGGGCCTGATCGACCGGCTCGGCCGCTTCGAATACTCCACGAGCGCCGAGGCGCCGCCGCAAGGGTCGGTGACGTTCGTGCTCGACGAGGCGACGGTGGCGCTGCCGCTGGAAGGCGTCGTCGACTTCAAGGCGGAGGTGGTGCGTCTCGGAAAGGAGATCGCGCGGCTCGATGGCGAGGCCGGCAAGATCCGCGGCAAGCTCGGCAACGCGCAGTTCATCGAACGCGCGCCGGAAGAGGTGGTCGAGGAGCAGCGCGAGCGCCTCGCCGACACCGAAGCGACAAGTGCGAAACTCTCGGCGGCGCTGGAGCGGCTCAAGGCCGCAGTCTGAACGAACGGAACGACAATGACGAACCGCTGGGATAAATCGAAGCTGCCGTCCCGCCACACCACGGTTGGCCCCGAGCGCGCGCCGCACCGCTCGTACTATTACGCGATGGGGCTCGGTACCAAGGAGATCGAGCAGCCGTTCGTCGGCGTCGCGTCCTGCTGGAACGAGGCCGCGCCCTGCAACACCGCGCTGATGCGTCAGGCGCACGCGGTGTCGGAAGGCGTGAAGGCGGCCGGCGCCACGCCGCGCGAGTTCTGCACGATCACGGTCACCGACGGCATCGCCATGGGTCACGAAGGCATGCGCTCGTCGCTCGCATCACGGGAGGTGATCGCGGACTCGGTGGAGTTGACCATGCGCGGCCACGCGTACGATGCGCTGGTCGGCATCGCAGGCTGCGACAAATCGCTGCCGGGCATGATGATGGCGATGCTGCGCCTCAACGTGCCGAGCGTGTTCCTCTACGGCGGCTCCATCCTGCCCGGCACGTGGCGCGGCAAGGAAGTCAACGTGAAGGACCTGTTCGAAGGCGTCGGCCAGCACGCGGCGGGCAAGATGTCGCTTGAGGACCTCTGCGATCTGGAAAAGCACGCGTGCCTTGGCGATGGCGCGTGCGGCGGGCAATACACCGCCAACACCATGGCGTGCGTGAGCGAAGCCATCGGCCTTGCGCTGCCGTTGTCGGCCTCGCTGCCGGCGCCGTATGAATCGCGCGACGCGTACGCCGTCGCGAGCGGTGAAGCCGTGGTGCGGCTCATCGAGAAGAAGCTGCGCCCGCGCGACATCTGCACGCGCGAGGCGTTCGAGAACGCGGCGATTGTTGTTGCAGCGACAGGTGGTTCGACAAATGGCGGCCTGCACCTGCCGGCGATGGCGCATGAAGCGGGCGTGAAATTCACGCTGGAGGACATGGCGCAGGTGTTCAAGCGCACGCCATGGCTGTGCGACCTGCAGCCCGGCGGCCAATACGTAGCCAAGCACATGGGCGAGGCGGGCGGCGTGCCGATGCTGCTGCGCGTGCTGCTCGATGCAGGCCTGCTGCATGGCGACGTGATGACGGTGACCGGCAAGACGCTGCGCGAAAATCTGGAAGCCGTGACGTGGCGCGCCGATCAGAACGTGATCCGGCCGATGAGCAATCCGCTGTCGCAGAACGGCGGCGTCGTCGGCCTCTGGGGCTCGCTCGCGCCGGAAGGCGCCATCGTGAAGATCGCGGGCATGACCAAGATCGACTTCCGCGGTCCCGCGCGCGTGTTCGACGGTGAGGACGCGTGCTTCAAGGCGGTGTCGGCCGGGCAGTTCAAGGAAGGCGAGGTGCTGGTCATCCGCTACGAGGGCCCGCGCGGCGGCCCCGGCATGCGCGAGATGCTGTCGACGACGGCGGCGCTCTACGGGCAGGGTATGGGCGACAAGGTGGCGCTGATCACCGACGGCCGCTTCTCCGGCGCCACGCGTGGCTTCTGCATCGGCCACGTCGGCCCCGAAGCGCAGCTCGGCGGGCCGATCGCGCTCATCCGCGACGGCGACATCATCGCCATCGACGCCAATGCCGGCCGCATCGATCTCGAGGTGAGCGAGGCCGACATCGCGGAACGCAAAAAAGCCTGGAAGCCGCGCCAGACGAACTACGGGTCCGGCGCGCTGTGGAAGTACGCCCAGCAGGTCGGCCCCGCGCATCTCGGCGCAGTGACGCATCCGGGGTTCGCCGGCGAAACGCATGTTTACGCGGACATCTGAGGGGAAGCGCATGCTGCTGACGAGACGCGCACTGGCTGTCGGGATCGCCACAAGCGCGCTGTTTCCGGTTGTCGCACACGCAAAGGGGCCAGGCCCGCGCGTGCAGTTCTGGGCGACGCGCTCGGGCGGCGAAACGCTCGACGGGCCGAACGGCTCCGGCAATCCGTTTGCAACGGCCTTGATCGAGACGATGGCCGATCCCGCGCTCGACTTCTCCGGCGCGTGCGCCGCAATCAAGCAGCGCACCGCCACGCTCAGCGGCGATTTCCAGGCGGTGGAGACACCGGGCGCAGAGCGCGTGTCGGGCTGGTCCTTCGCGCCGGCGCCGCGGGAGCGTCGCGTTGCGCTGGTGCTGATCTTTTCCGACTATTCCGCGTCGGACGCCGCACCTTCGCTGCCCGGCGCCGCGACAGATGGCGCGCGCATCGAGCAGGCGTTCGCGCGCAACGGCTTCACGACGCGCCTGATCGCCAATGCGACGCGGGAGACGTTGCCGGCGGTGCTGGCGCAGTTCGCGCGCGACTCCGCCCGCGCAAATGTTGCCGCGATCTATTCCACCGGACACGGCGTGGAAGCGGGCGGCGTCCAGTACGTGCTCTACGGCGATCACGTCGTCGCGGACCGCACGGCGGGCCTCGCACGCGCGGCGAAGTGGGAAGACGTCGCGGCCAGCGCAAAGGCGAGCCGTCTCAACCTCACCATCTGGGCCGGCTGTCGCAACAACCCGTTTGCATGACCGAGACGCTCGACCTCGCGCACATGACGGGCGCCCAGTTCGACGCGCTCTACAAGACGCGCGTCGAGCCGCTTTTTGCCGCTGGAGAGACGGAGCGCGCCGGCGCGGTGCTGACGTTCCGGCGCAGGTTGTCCATCGGAGCGCCGGTGGCGGTCGGCGCCGGCGTGCTGGTGTGGCTGATCTTCAAGGAGCTTGGCGCGGGGGTCATTGCGGGGGCGTTCGCGCTCGTGGCCGCTTACGCGTTCGCCTATCTGCCGCTGCAGAAGCTGGGCGACCGCATGAAGGCGGAATCGCTGAACGTGATCGCGCAGGCAATCGGCGTCAGCTTCGCGGTGGATGGCGGCACGCCGCCCACCATGCCGCGCTTCCGCGAGTTCGATCTCCTGCCGTCGTTCGACCGCTCGCGCTACGAGGACTTCTTCCACGGCGAGCGCCTGGGCTGCATGTTCGATCTGTGCGAGGCGGTGCTGGAGGACGAGCGCACCGACAAGGACGGCGACAAGAGCTATGTCACGGTGTTTCGCGGGCAGATGATCCGCATCGCGTTTCCGAAGAAATTCCTCGGCGTCACGGTAGTGCGGCGCGACGCCGGCATGTTCAACGCGCTGCGCGGCATGGGGGAGCTCAAGCGGGTCGGCCTCGGCGACTCTACATTCGAGAAGGCGTTCGAGGTCTATTCCAACGACCAGGTGGAGGCGCGCTACCTCGTGCACCCGGTGTTCATGGAGCGCCTGCTGGCGCTGGAGACCGCGTTCAAGGGCAAGAACCTGCGCTGCGGCTTCGAGGGCGGGGACCTGCTGATCGCGCTGGAGGGGCCGGACCGCTTCGAGATCGGCGACATGTTCAAGCCGCTGGCCGATCCCACGCGGGCGCGGCGCATCATCGATGACATCGCCGAAGTCATGAAGCTGATGGATGCGGTGCTGACGGCGGAAATCGCGCCATTGATGGGACGAGCATAAGCGATGTTGTACGCACGGGATTTGCGACCGGATGCTTTTGCCGGAATCCCGGAACCGGTGTACTAAGGGCGCGAGAAAACAGGGAGGCGCACATGGCGCGGTTCGGGTGGGTTCCGGCACTGGCTCTGACACTGGCGGCGGCGCTTCTGGTGTCGGCCTCTCCATCGCAGGCCTCGGGTGGTGGTGGCGGCGGCGGTGGCGGCATGAGCGGGCCGAGTTCCAGCGGTCCCGATCCGGCCAAGGCCTATCAGGAGGGGGTCGCGGCCCTCAACGCGCGCGACTACGCCACGGCCGCTTCCAAGTTGAGGGTCGCCGCCGACGCCGCGCCCACCAACGCCACCGTCAACTATGCTTACGGACTGGCGCTGGTCGGCGCCAACGACATGCGCGGCGCCCGTCGGCCGCTTGAACGCGCCGTACGGGGCGACACCGCCCCCGCGGATGCGCGCAAGCAGCTCGGTCTCGTCTACCTGCAGCTGAACGATCGCGAGAAGGCGACCGGCCAACTCACGGCGCTCGCGACCGCGCTCGCGGCGTGCGACACCGCCTGCGGCGATCAGCGTCGCCTGCAACTACAGACCGCGCACGACGCGCTGAAGCTGGCGATCGAGGCGCCGGCTGCTGCGCAACCGACGACGGGCTGGCTGTTGCCCGGTCCCGCAGAGGGCCGCGCTGCCTACGCTGAAGGGGTCGGTCTGGTGAATCAGGCGCGCTATGGCGAAGCGCTCGTCGCGTTCACGCGCACCGAAACGGCCGTTGGCCCGCACCCGGACGTTCTGAACTATCTGGGCTTCACCAACCGCAAGCTCGGTAACTACGATACGGCGGTCGGCTATTATGAGGCCGCGCTCGCCATTGATCCGGACCATCGCGGCGCGACGGAATACCTGGGCGAACTCTACCTGGAGATCGGCCGGTTCGCCGATGCGCAGCGCCAGCTCGCCAAGCTCGACACGCTCTGCCCGTATGGATGCGCCGAGCGCGAAGAACTCGCCCGCTGGGTGGCCGCGCGCGACGTGGCGGCTGGACGGTGACAGGGCGAGGCGCGGGCATTGCGCTCGCGTTTCTTCTGATCGCGGCGGCGCCGTCGTCGACGCCGGTGCTGCGGGCGCAGGAGTGGACACACCGCACCGCGACGTTTGCGCAGGATCTGACGCAGGCGCCGGCAGAGTGCCTCGCGCGGTCCGGCGATGACATCGAAGTCGGCCGTGCGCTGTTTCGCAGCACCGCGTTGTTCGGCGGACCTGCGGCGCGCGTCGGGCTCAGCTGCGAGGCGTGTCACGCGGGCGGGCGGATCAACGCGCAGTTTCACCTGGCCGAATTGTCCGACGCGCCCGGCACGGTGGATGTCACCTCCGAATGGGCCAGCAAGGTGCGTGGCGACGGCGTGCGCAATCCAGTGCCGATCCCCGATCTCGTTGGCGTGCGTGACAGGGCGTCGTTCGGCGGCAAGCGCGAGCCGTCGCTGGAGGTGTTCGTGCGCGGGGTGATCGTGGAGGAGTTTCAAGGCCCCGTCCCGACGTCGGCCGCGCTGCGCGGACTCATCGCCTACCTGCGGGCGCTCGATCCGGCCGCATGTTCAGTGACGCCGCATCCCGTCACGCTCGCCACCGCCGCCGATGACGTGCGTCGCGCAGTGGCTGCCGCCGACGGAGCAGACAGCGCCACAGCTTCCGTGTTGCTCTACGCGGCGCAGGATGCGGTGGCGCGGATCGTGGAGCGGCTGCCGGAACCGCAGTTTGCCCGCGACCGCGCCGCGCTGACGCTGCTCGCACGGGATCTGGGCGCGCTGCGCGCGGGCGATGTGCGCGTGAACCTCGGCGACGCGCGCACCGGCTGGATGGCGCGGTTCGACGCGACGGTGCGCCGGATCGGCAAGCGCGAGGCGCGCACCTACTTCAATCCGCGCGTGCTGGCGCGCGCGCTTCGATGAGCCGCTCCGCCTCGCGGCACGCCAGCGCCCACGCGGCGCCGACGATCCAGCCGGCCAGCACGTCGGTGGGATAGTGCACGCCGAGATAGATGCGGCTGAGGCCGATCACCACGGTGAGCGCAATGGCCACGCCGGTGATGTAGATCTTCACCTGCCGCTGCGGCTCCGATTGCGTGAGCAGCGCGCCGAGGGTCAGGTAGGTGACGGCCGATAGCATGGCGTGGCCACTGGGAAAGCTGAAGGAGTCGATGGTGACGCCATCGGCGATGAACGCGGGGCGCGGGCGTTCGAACGCGGACTTGAGCAGCGCGCTGAGCAGTGTGCCACCGCTGATCGAGACGATCACTGCAAGCGCGGACCCGTAGCGCTTCGCCACGAAGAGAAAGCCCACGGCGGTGAGCGTCAGCAGGGTCAGCACGCTGGTGCTGCCGAGGCTGGTGAGGTCCTTCACCATCATGTCCACCCACGCCGGCCCGATCGGGTCGTGCGCATCGCCTGGCGCGCGCAACGCCGCCAGCACCGCGCGGTCCATGCTGTCGGTTTCGCCCTCCTTCATCTCGCCGGCGATCCTGAAGAACGCCAGCAGCAGCGCCGCCGGCGCCAAGAAGGCGATGAACGGCGCGTTCTCGAAACGGGCGAGACGTTCGCGGAGGGCGGCGATGCGCGTGGTGGTCATCTGGCCATAACGCGGCAAGGTGGCGGGCGGTTCATGGGCGGTCAGATAATCGCGTGCTCGACACCCCAGAACAGTGGCGAGCGTTCCAGATCGATGAACTTGCGCTCGTCTTCCAGCAGCAGGCGGCCGGCGGCGATGGCGGCGGGATCGGTGGCGGTCGCGGCCATGTCCTCCATGCTGTCCCACCAGAGTTCGGCGACGCCGTCGTAGCCAGGGGGGCCGTTGCGGGTGGCGCGGAGATCGGTCTCGGCGCTCTCGGGCAGGGAATGGCATTGCACATAGCGCTTGATGCGCAGCGGCGCCTGCACCGACGCGACGAGGGGCGCGTGGTTCTCGCGCCAGTAGGTCTGGAAGCTTTCCCGCGTAAATTCAGGCAGGCGGATGAGGCAGAAGGTGAGCTTGATCATGCGGGCCTCTATCTGAACGTGCCGACGATCGGGACGTGATCGCTCGGCTTTTCCATCCCGCGCGCGTCGCGGTAGATGCTCACGCTTTCGAGTCGGTCGGTGGCTTGCGGGCTGCACATCAGGTGATCGATGCGGATGCCGTTGTTCTTGTTCCAGGCGCCGGCCTGATAGTCCCAGAACGTGTACTGGTTCGGCGCGCCGTCCACCTGCATGTAGGCATCGGTGAAGCCCATGTTGGTCAGCGCGCGATACTTGCCCTTGCTTTCGGGCAGGTAGAGCGCATCGCCCTCCCAGGCGCTCGGGCTGTAGCAGTCCTCAGGGCGCGCGATGATGTTGTAGTCGCCGGCGATGACGAAGCTCTCTTCAAGCGCGAGCCGCGCCTGCGCGTGCGCCAGCAGAGCATCCATGAAGCGCAGCTTGTAGGGATATTTCTCGGTGTCCACCGGATTGCCGTTCGGCGCGTAGAGGCACGCCACGCGCATCGGAGACGGCGCCTCGATCACCGCC
>JANNVF010000478.1:0-3613 GCA_031414315.1 Hyphomonadaceae bacterium
TTTCCAGCACGTCGCGCTCAAGCTTCACGACAATCTCCTGGCGGATGTTGACGTTGAGGTTGATCTCGATCGGCTTGTCCGGCGCCTGGACCTTGATGGTCGGGGCGCATGCGACAAGCGCGATGGTCGCGGCTACCGCCCAATGGCTCCTCGGCCCCATGTCTGCTCCTTCGGTTCTGTTCGCCGCCGTTATCGCGGCGCCGGCTGTGGTGGGTCAACCTTCGGCGGGTCGATCACCTGATCGCGGATCGCTTCGTCCACAATAGGGCGGGCGTCCTGGATACCCGCCGAGGTTTGCATCAGTCGCCTGAACGGCGCCCGAACAGAGACCGTGAACTTGAACGGGAAGCCGGTCACGGTCAGCCGCTGCAGGCCCGGGACCGGGATGACCCCCGGAGCCACGATCCCGCCGATCGGCTGGACGTTCTCGCCGGAAAACCGGATGGCGGTGACGATGTCGCCATCCAGATCGCCGTCGAGTTCCAGTACGAGGTCCTTGTAGGCGAAGCTCTTCAGCGCGTCGAACGCGATCTGGGGGGCGCCAATCAGGCCGGCGCCGGCGCTGCCGGTGTAGTTGATCGTCCCGCCGGCCGCCGATGCGCGCAGCTCGCCATCGACGATGCGGCCGCCGTCGCGGTTGAAGATGAGCGGGAAGGAGCCTTCCACCGTGCCCGTGGCGGTCAGATCCTTGAAGTCCAGCTGTTGCAGAAGCTGCTGCACATCGACGTCGCGCAGAGTGAGGTTCATCCGGAACTCGTCCTCGCCGAACACGACGATCTGAGGATCAATCGCCAGCTCGCCGGCCGAGAACGGCCACTTGGCGCCTTCGATGCGGATGCGGTCGAAGGCGAGCATCTGGAAGGTGATCACCCCGTCATCGACCTGCACGCCCGGGTTGAGACGTTTGATCGCCAGCGTCTGGCCGGGCGGTGTGGTGAACAATGCGAGATCGTTGAACGCAACGTCGCCGGAGATGCCCTCCACCGGGCCGAGCGAGACCGCGTTCAGATTGACGTTGCGGGGCGAGAGCGTGCCGCGCGTTGTCAGGCCGTCGCCGTCCCACGCCGCCGTGAGATCGATGCCGACCGGGCCTTCCACGCCGTCGACCACGCCGCGCGCGAGTTCGGTGATTTCGTAGAGGTCGAGCGATTGCGAAAATTGCAGGCCCGCGTTGGTGACGCGCGCCTCGCCGTGGCCGGTCGAAAGATCATGCACCGCCGTGAAGTTCGCCAGCGATCGTGCGCCGGCCTCCAGCGCCACAACGCCGTGCGCCTCGATGTCGCCGTCGATCAATGCGCCTTCGATGCTGGTGATACGCAGCGGATTGTAGCGCGCGCGCCATTCCGGCGGCGGCGGGGATTCGCCTGTTGTGGAGCCTTCTTCCACCACTTCGGCAGGCGGCGGTTTGTCGGTGACGCGCGCCGTGCCATCGGCGAGCCGCATGACGGTGCGACCGCGTTCGGGCCCGGCGCTCCAGCGCGCGTCGAATTCGGTGACCGCAGCGGGCAGGGCGGGATCGTCCAGCACGCCACCGCGAAAGATGCCGGCGATGCGCCCGCCCGCTTCGGTGCGCGCCGACATGAGCGCGCCGGTGAAACTGATGCGCCGGTCAGCGGCGTAGTCGATCGCGTAGCTCGGCGCGATCGCGGCCAGTTCGAGATGGGCGTCGCCGTCGCGCCCTACAAAACGCCCCTCGATGCGGCGAGCGGCAATCGACACCGGACGCACGGCCCGGTCATCGCTGCGCCCGGCGAAGCGCACGCCATCGGCGGCGAATCCGCCGCGCATGCGACCTTGCGCGTCGGCGCCGACAAGGACGCCGTCCGGGCCGGTGCAGAGAGAGATGCTGCGCCCATTCAGGCGATGTCCGGGAATGGAAACGGCGCCGGCGGACACCGCCATGCAGCGATCCGGCAGCGTCACGCGAAAGCCGCCACCCCAGGCCGCGTCCAGCCGCAGAGGTGCGCGAAAGTCCGCTACGCCGATACTCTCGGTGCGACCGTCGAGCGCGACTGCTCCGTTGATCGAAAAGGCGCCGCGCTCGCCAGCGCGCTTCAGCGAAAACGTCGTGCGCGACAAGTCTAGCCGTCCGCCCGCAGCACGCCAGTCGGTAATCGCCGCAGCGCCGTCCGCGTCCAGTCGACCTGCTGCCATCGTGAACTTCGTGAGCGAGATCGTTGTCGTGGGCAGACCACCGCCTTCGATGTCGAAGCGTCCGCCGCTTTCCAGCGCTCCGGACGGCAACAGCACCATCAGCACCGGGCGTCCGGGCTCGATCGGCGTCACCGTCAGGCGCGCGCCACTGGCGGACTCCGCCGACAACGGGCCGGGCAATGCGAGCCGGCCCGCGCCGCCGCGCCAGTCAAGCTTCAGGGCCGCCGCTGTCGAGAACCGTGTCAGGACCCTGTCGAGCGCCGCCTTGCCCGATCCCATCAGCGGTCCGATCGGCGAGCCCCCCAAGTCGGGGACGGTGCGCAGGATTTTGGCGCGGCCGTTGGAGCCGAGCGACGCTGCCGGCAGGGTCATCCGTCCGGTGGCGGCGATCACCGCGCCATCGGCGGCGCGCCCGTCGAAGGTGTAGGCCCCGGAGCCCGAGGCTTCCGGGGCGGTCAGATCACCCAGGCGATTGTCGTCGCCGCGCACGGACCACTCGCCGAACGCCTGACGCAGATCGCCGAGGGCGGTGATGGAAATGTCGGGTCTGGCGGAAGCGGCGCTGGAGGTGGTCAGCGTTTCGGCCCGGAGGCCGACGCGGGCGGACCAGCGGTCCTGCGTCGCCGGCTCCACGTTCGCGTCCAGGGCCGCGCCCGTCAGCGCGATGCCGCCGAGGGAGATGGTGCGACCCGTGACCTGCACCTTGCCGGAGCCGGTTAGCACTTCACGCGGGATCGCCGCGCTGCCGGTAAGCCGCAGCTCAGCCCCGTCGAGGCCCTGAACGGTGAGGACGTCGACGGCGCCGTCCGTATCGACCAGCAGCACGCCGTCTTCTGTCCGCGCCTTGATCGCCGCGCGCAGGTTCTGGATCCGGCCGGCGCCGTTCTCGATCGAGGTCACGGGAATCTCGGCGGTCCCCGCGAAGTCGCGGGTCAGGCGGCCGTGGGAGGAAAATGTCGCCGGCACCGCCCCGGCGGAGGTCAGGAAGAGCGCGCGCCCGTTCTCAATGTCGAGCCGCATGGGCGGCAGACGGGAGGGGGCCACGTTGGCGCCGGTTTCGGTCCGGAGCTTGTCGAGGCTTCCGAAGGAGAGGCCCTGCGCGTCGATCCGGACCCGGATCGCGGGGTCCACCAGCCGCACGCCGCTGACGCGTGGGCCAGTCAGGCCCCAGCCGATCCGCACGTCGGTCAGCGCCGCGACCGCGTCCGGCGCGGTCTCGGGCCCGATCCTGACGTTGCGGAGCACCGCCCCGCCCAAGTCGACGCTGCTGATCTCGAAGTCGGCGTCCAGCCCCATGCGGCTCAAGGCGTCGCGGGCCGCAGCGTCGGTCAGCGGCAGGCGGAAAACCCAGGCTGCGCCGACCAGCGTGACCAGCGCGACCCCGGCCGCACCGACCATCAGCCGTGTCCGCCCGCGAGAACGCCGGGTCTCGGGAGTCGAGGGCTCCTTCAAAGGACGG
>JANNVF010000479.1:0-5232 GCA_031414315.1 Hyphomonadaceae bacterium
GGCGTGATCGTCGGCGCGATCGGCTACGCGGTGGTGATGGGCCTCGTGGCGGGCGGCGTCCTGCCGACCACGATCTTCGAGGGCGGCCGCGGCCATATCGTCAATGGCGGGGCCGATATCACCTACAGCATCGACAAGGGCCTCTCCTGGCAGGTCGTGGCGCCGGCCTTCGCGGCGGCGGCCGTGGCGGTCAGCGGCGGCCTGATCATCGTCAACCGCCTCAAGCGCCTGTTTGAAAGTTTCCGCTCCGCCGAGCCGTTCCGGAAGGAAAACGCAACCCATCTGCGTGTCATCTGGTTGACGATGATGACCATCGAACTCAGCCGCTACGCTTTGCTCGCCCTCACCGGCGTGCTGATCGCTGCGTTCGGGGAGCCATCGGGTACGGACATGAACTTCAAGCTGCACGTCAGCCTGATGTCCTGGGTGGCGATCCTTGTCCTGATTGTCCTGGCGGAAGTGTTCCGCGAAGGCGCGCGCATGCGCGAAGAGCAGGACCTGACGATCTGATGGCGATCCGCGTCACCCTCGATCGTATGCTGCTGGAGCGACGGATGTCGCTGACCGAACTGTGCGACCGCGTGGGCATCACGCTGGCCAACCTGTCGATCCTGAAGACGGGCAAAGCCAAGGCGATCCGCTTCTCCACGCTCAACGCGCTCTGCCGCGAACTGGGCTGCCAGCCGGGCGACATCCTCAGCTGGGAGGCGAGCGTCGACGAAGAAACGGAAGAAGAGCCGGGCATGGCTGCGCAGTAGCGTTCTCGCGCTCATCGCCGTCGCGTGATACCCCGCGCGGATGCATCACCGAACGCACGTGACACCTCTTCTGCGCGCCGCGACCGTCTGCGCCGTGCTCGCCCTCGCCGCCTGCGGTGACAACAAGCGCGAGGTCGGCGAGTTCTCCAACGACCTGCTCGGCAACGAGATCAAGATCGAGGCGCTGCCCGATCCGGCCATCCCGTCGGTCGTGTGCCACATGGCGCGGTTCGAGCGCGGCGTGCTGGACCGCGCGCGGCAGGGCAACTGGTTCGAGGACCCATCCAATTCGTCGGTGTCGTGTCAGCGCACAGGGCCGATCAACCTCGCAGGCGTACCGCTCGGACGCGGCGGCGATGAAATCTTCAGCGACCGCCAGAGCCTGTTCTTCAAACGCACGGCGCTGCGCCGCATCGTCGATCTCGACAACCGCTCGATCCTTTACATCTCGCACTCGCGCGAAATCATCGAGGGGTCGGCGAAAATGAGCATCTCCAGCGTGCAACTGACGCCGGAGGAGGTCGCTGCCGCGCGGGCGTCGAAAAAGTAGCGACGGGCGCCTGCCCGCTCACCACTCCACGACGATTTTCCCGAAGTGCGCGCCGCTTTCCTGACGGCGGAACGCGTCGCCCAGCTTCTCCAGCGGGAAGCTCTGGTCGAGCACGGGCTTCACGCCGTTGGCGTCGATGGCGCGGACCATGTCGGTCTGCTGCTGGCGCGAACCGACGGTGAGGCCGATCAGCCGGATCTGCATGCCCATCAGCGTCGCGGTGCTGATGTCGCCAGCGAAGCCCGCGAGCACACCGATCAGCGAAATGTGGCCGCCGAGGCGGCTCGCGCGGATCGATTGCGCCATGGTGCCGGCGCCGCCGATTTCGACCACGTGATCGACGCCGCGCCCGCCGGTAAACTTCTTGGCGGTGTCGCCCCAGTTCGCGTCATCCTTGTAGTTGATGACGTGATCGGCGCCGAGCGCCTTCAGCCTCTCCATCTTCGCCGCCGACGAAGAGGTGGAGATCACCGTCGCACCCGCTGCTTTCGCAAACTGCAACGCGAAGATGGAGACGCCGCCGGTGCCCTGCGTCAGCACCACATCACCGGCCTTGATGTTCCCGTTGACCACCAGCGCGCGCCACGCGGTGAGGCCCGCGCACGTCAACGTCGCGGCTTCGGCGTGGTTGTAGCCGTGCGGCGCTTTCGTGAACGAGTTCGCCGTCGCGGTGACAACTTCCCGTGCGTAGCCGTTGACGCGGTCGCCCGGCACCGCGCGCAGCCATTCCGGCGTCGCCTCCCCGCCCAGCCATTCCGGGAAGAACGTGCTGACCACATGATCGCCCACCGCGAACTCGCGCACATCTCCGCCGACAGCGGTGACCACGCCCGCGCCGTCCGACATCGGGATGCGGTCCTCCTCGCACGGGATCATGCCCTTCACGACGAGGTAGTCGTGATAGTTCACCGACGATGCGTGCAGCCGCACGGTAATCTCGCGCGGCCCCGGCGCCGCAGCGTCCGCTTCGCCGAGGTAGATGTTGTCGAGCCCGCCGGGCTTCTTCAGACGCATCGCCTTCATGGTGTTTCTCCCTGCCTTTTCACCACCATGACGGGCGACGTGGGGGAAGCACAAGTCACGCGCTGACCGGCCGCCACTCAATAGCGGTCGCTCAATCAGGCGTTCCGCGCCGCGATGGTCTTCTCCATCAGCCCGATCCCCATGCGATAGATGTTCTCCCAGAACAGAATCGCGTCAGCGTCGCTCATGCCCGCCGGCTCAATTTCGCCGGACCATGTCAGTTGCGAGATCGAGGCGGAGATCGGAGTCACGGCCATCGTCGCTTTGTAGGAGTGAACGGGCAGCGGTGAGCGGACAATTGAATAGCTGTAGAAATGCGCGCCTGCGGCCTCCAGGCGATCCACGATCTGGCGGCCGTCATCCAGCGTGAGCGTTCGAAGGCTCCCAATCCCTTCACCCTCTTGAACGCAGGCCTCTGCGGGCCGACCCGACCACCGGCTCGTGTCGCCGAAGTCGCCGATCAGAGCCCACAGATCCTCTGCCGCCATCGGAAATTCGTGTACGACCTTAGCTTTCAGCATCGCCAAACTCCACTTCTCTCCGGACGGCCGTCGTTGCGCCATGAGCGCCGCACGACATCGAACAGCCCTCCCTCCCCGTCGAGGGGACGGAGGGCTGTTCGTCACCGCGCAAGCTCCGGTGTCAAAGCACCGCCGCCAACTGCGCCTTGAACAGCTCCCCCACGCCCTTGCGCGCGTGCGCCATCAGCGCGTCGAACTCCGCCGCCGTGAACGGGCGCTTCTCCCCCGTCGCCTGGATTTCGATCATGCCGCCATCGGCGGCGAGCACGAAGTTGGCGTCGACCTCGGCGTTGGAGTCTTCCGCATAATCGAGATCGAGCACCGGCACGCCCTTGTAGACGCCGCACGACACCGCCGCGACCTGCCCCACCACCGGGTTCTTCTTCAGAACGCCTTCTTCAATGAGATAGCCGCACGCCCGCGACAGCGCGACCCACGCGCCGGTAACCGCCGCCGTGCGCGTGCCGCCGTCGGCCTGGATCACGTCGCAGTCGAGCGTGATGGTGCGATCCCCCAGCGCCGAGGTGTCGACGACTGAACGCAGCGCGCGCCCGATCAGGCGCTGGATTTCCTGCGTGCGGCCGGACTGCTTGCCCTGCGCAGCCTCACGCCTGCCCCGCGTGTGCGTCGCGCGCGGCAGCATGCCGTACTCTCCGGTCACCCAGCCCTTGCCTTGCCCCTTGAGCCAGCCCGGCACGCCCTGCTCCACCGAGGCTGTGCACAGCACGTGCGTATGGCCGAACTTCGCGAGGCACGAGCCCTCCGCGTAGCGGGAGGCGGCCGTATCAAACGACACGGCGCGCATGTCGTCGGGCGCGCGGGCGGAGGGACGCATGGATTTACTCCTGTTATGAGGGCGCTATCTGAACGACGCGCGCGAGCGCGTCAAAGAACCGGGTGACGGAGACGGCAATGAGAGTGCGTATGGGGATCGCCATCGCGGCGGCGATGGCGATGGCGCTGGCGGCGTGCGGGCCGAAGGCCGATGGGCCGGACGTCACCGTGAGGGCGCTGTACGAGCCCTATCTGAAAGGCCCCGGCGCCGAAACGCCGCCGTTCGACACGCTCGATGTCTACACCCCGGAGCTCAAGGCCGAGATCGACAAGGCGGCCACCTACGCCAGCCTGCTCGACCAGCCGGTGATCGACGCCGATCCGGTGATCATGGCGCAGGACTGGGAGATCAAGGCCGTGACGGTGGCCCCCGTCGCGCCGGTCAGCGGCGATACCGCGCAGGTCGCCGCGCGCTTCGACAACATGGGCCACCCCACCGAGATCCTCTACGACATGCGCCTGGTCGATGGCGTCTGGCGCGTCGACAACATCGCCCTCGGCGCCGACAGCCTCCGCAGCATCATCGCCAATGCCTTGAAGCCCATCGGCGATCCCGCCGCGATGGAGGCGCCGGTGCGCGCCGTCTACACGCGCTACGCCACCGACAACGACGTGGAGGCGCTGCACCTGTGGGCGCCGCTCACTGCGGACCTGCAGCGCCAGATGGCGATGGCGGCGGCCATGGGCCGGGGCGGCGAGGCGGCCCTGCTCGACTTCGATCCGGTGGTCGACAGCAAGAGCCACGATCTCGGCCCCGTGCAGTACGAGTCCGCCAGCGCCGGCGTCATCACCCGCTTCGACAACGCGCGCGAGCCGAAGATCGTCGTCTACGACGTGGCGCAGGACGGCGGCGTCTGGAAAATCGCCAATATCCGCTCGCCGGGGCACTGGGACCTGCAGCTGAAGCTGAGCGAGGCGGGGATTAAGTAGCGGACGACTGGGCGTTTTCACCAAAAGAAGCGCGGTAGAGTTGTGTGTCTAGCTGCAAAACTTCTGAAAGTGGCGGCCTGAGCTCAAAAGCCCTCGGGTTACGCGCGAAATCGTACAGCCGCAACAGATTGTAAGCGTCGCGTCGCTCTTCCGACACATCGTACTCGTTGCGGGTGATGAAAAACGGCGTGCGCTGAGCGCCGACTGTCGTCTTCACCTCAATCAATCTATCCGCGCCGGTCTGGGTGAACGACTTGATGTCGTAGCCCGCACCGTCGCCTACCTCTTTTGAGGTCCATTGCACCTTTCTCGATAGGTCTTCCCTCCCCTCATCTATCAGGCGTCTGCGTTCCGCGTGAAACACCAGTTCCTCCCCGGCGTCTCCAAGCAGCTTGTTGCGCTGATCGCGTTCGGATGGATCGAATTTCTTGATTAGACGCTCCATTTCCGGTGAGCGTCCGGAGCTTGGCAAACCGAGCAATGGCGCCGGTCCGATATACAGTTGGTGTGGTTCCGCCACACCTCTCTCTTGGACTCGCGGAGTGGCAATAATTGAAAGATCTAACTTCAAACGTCTTTCGATGGCGTCAAATAAGGAGCCTTGGATGTTGGCTCT
>JANNVF010000480.1:0-12081 GCA_031414315.1 Hyphomonadaceae bacterium
ACCGCCGGCGCCATCGGCGTGATGTTCCTTGGCGTGACGCTGGTGCTGTGGCTCGGCGCACGCGCCGTGCTCGCCGGCGACATGACGCCCGGCACGCTCGCGCAGTTCGTGCTATTCGCCATCCTGGCGGCGGGCAACGGCGCGATGCTGTCTGAAGTCTGGGGCGATGTGCTGAAGGCGTCGGGCGCAACGGAACGGCTCGCGCAGATTCTGGCGGAAAAGCCCGAGATCGCCGCGCCGGCGGCGCCCGTCGCGCTGCCGACGCCGGGGCGCGGCGCGATCCGTTTCGACCGCGTCTCGTTTTCGTACCCTGAGACCGGCGAACGCTCGGCATTGCGCGACTTCTCGCTCGAGGTGCGCCCCGGCGAAACCGTCGCGCTCGTGGGGCCGTCCGGCGCCGGCAAGAGCACGGTGTTTCGCCTGTTGCTGCGCTTCTACGATCCGCAGGGCGGCGAGGTGTTTCTCGATGACGTCGAGGCGCGCCAGGCCGATCCGCGCGACTGGCGCCAGCGCTTCTCCTACGTCTCGCAGGACGCGCACCTGTTCTCCGGCTCCGCCGCCGACAACATCAGGCTCGGCCGACCCGACGCCACACCGGAAGACATCGAACGCGCGGCGCGCCGCGCCGAAGCATGGTCGTTCCTCGCGGTGCGCGGCGGCATCGATGCCCCCGTCGGTGATCGCGGCCGTGCGCTGTCCGGCGGTGAACGCCAGCGGCTTGCGCTGGCGCGCGCGCTGGCCCGCGACGCACCGGTGCTGCTGCTCGACGAAGCGACAAGCGCGCTCGACGCGCAGAACGAACGGCTGGTGCAGGCAGCCCTTGCCGAAGCGCGCAAGGGCCGCACGACACTCGTCATCGCGCACCGGCTGGCGACGGTGCTGGAAGCCGACCGCATCGTGGTGATGGATCAGGGCCGCGTGGTGGAGCAAGGCGCCCACGCCGATCTCGTCGCGCGCGGCGGTCTCTACGCGCAGCTCGCGGCGATGCAGTTCATGGACGCGGCGTAGCCGCCGTTCGTCCCGGCAGATAGTCCCGCGTCACATGGCCCTCCAGTTCCGCGCGCGTGAAGCGCACGGGCTTGGTTTTCATCGCCACGAAGAGCGTCGCCTGATCAGCGTAGTGCGGCGACTGCGCATCGAGCGTCGCGGCGCCGAACTGGTGCACGCTGCGCGAGCTGAGCCGCCCCGCCTTGTCCCATTCCACGAACATCACGAGCGTGTCTCCCGCCACCCCGGTCAGCGTGCCGTCCGCCTGCGGCGCGCCGTAGATGGCGCGATAGATGTCCGGTCCGCCGTCCACCGCAAGATTGAGACCACCGCGCCGCAGCCGGTTGACTTGCCCCCACATCGGGTCGAGCCGGCCGAAGTGGGTAAGCAGCGACGCAATGGTGGCTTTGAACGCCGCGCGAAGATCGGGCGGCGTCTCGCCTTCGTCGATGGCGCGTTCGAGCGGCGCGATGGTGAGCACCGCCAGCGCCGCGTGCCGGTTGGCGACATCGGTGCGCAGGTCCCAGGCGGCGAGGAAACGCTGCGCCGCAGCCATGTCAGCGTCACCGCCCGCGTCGAGCGCGATGAGTTCGCGGACGCGCGCGGCCATGATGCTGCGCGGGCTGTAGGCGAGATCGTACTTGTAGGCGTCGAATTCGTCGGCGGTGATGGAGGTATCGGCGCCATAGGTTTCAAGCGCACGGTACGCACGATTGGTCATGTTCGTCTGCACGCCGAAGAGCGGCGATAGGGATGCAGCCGCGATGTCATCGGCGGGATCCGTTGCACGCAGTGGCGTATTGTTGGAGTTGAACACGAAGCCCGACGCAGGATTCCAGATCTGCGGGACCTGCTCGAACGGCGCTGTCGCTGTCCAGATCAAGTCCGATCGATCCCCCGGCAGCGTGCCCGACCAGTCCACGCCCGGCGTGCGCACCGGAAAGCGCGCGTTGTAGACATACCCGATGTTGCCGTGCTCATCGGCGTACACGAAGTTGATGCTCGGCAGCGCCTGCAGCGCCATCGCCGCCTTCCACTCCGCGAGGTCGCGCGCCTTGTTGAGCCGGTAGTACTGCTCGGGCAGGCGCATCTCGCCCATGCCCGCATAGCGGATCGCGAACACGCCGCGCGGCGTTTTCATCACCGGGCCATGCGCGGAATAGAGCACCTCGCGCTTGGCCGTCCATGTGAACGGCCCGAGCACGCGGACGCGCAGCCTGGCGACGGACTTCTCGAACGGGCGCCACGCGCCGTCGAGCAGATACATGTCCGGCTTCTTCGGATCGACGGTGAGCTGGTAGATGTCGATGAGGTCCGGCTTGTTCACAGTGTTGGCCCAGCCGAGGTGTTCGTTGTGGCCGTGCAGCATGAACGGCGCGCCGGGAAAGAAACCGCCCGCCACATGCCAGCCCTGTCCGCTCTCCAGCACCGCCTCCCACCACGCGACGGGGCCGGTGAACGGCTGGTGCGAGTTGACCAGCAGGCGCGTCGCGCCATCCGCCGACCGCGACGGCGCCACCGCCACCGCGTTCGAGCCCTTCGGTTCGGTCGCGGGCGCCGGCGGCGCCGATGCATTCAGCGCTTTCAGCGTGCCATCGAGCCCGTAGAAGAACGGCGTGCGGAACACGAAGCCCGCCGCGAGATCGCGCCCGGTCACCGGCAGCATGGATTTCGGCGTCGCGTCCGGATGCTCCACCGCATAGAGGTTCACGCCCGCCGCGTACGCCTCGAGCACCGCGCGCACGTCGGGCGGCACATCGGTTTCGTATGTCGCGTCCACGGTTTCCCAGACACGCAGCAGGGCCACGAGATAGTCCCCGATCGCCGCGTCCTTGCCCCTGGTTTCGGCGAGGCGCCCGCGCACGGCGATCACCACGTCGGCGAGTGTCGCGAAATCATCCTCGCTGTGGGCGTAGCCGAGGCCGAACGCCACGTCAGGATCGGTGGCGCCGGAAATGTGCGGCACGCCAAACGCGTCGCGCTCGATGCGCGCGTCGTACTTCGTAGCGGCGGCGCGGATCGCGGCCGGATCACCGCTCGCGACCAGCGGCACAACGCCAACGCCGGCGAAGGCGGCCGCCGCCATGAGCACGACCACAGCGCCGACCACGCCAACCCACCACCGCATCGCCCGTCTCCCCCGCGCTGCGCGATCTCCGCCGCGCACCGCACGACGCCCGATATCGGCGCCGTTGTCCAGCAGGTTAGGCCTCGGCGCGATAGCGCAGGAAGAGCCCGTCTGCATCCCTCTCGACCAGCACCTCCACATCGAACAAGTCGCGGAGCAGCCCTGCTGTGAACACATCGTCGCGTGCGCCATCGGCCATCACGCGTCCATCACGCACGGCGATCACACGATCGGCGTAGCGCGCCGCAAGGCCAAGATCGTGCACCGCCACGATCACCAGACGTCCCGCATCACCCAGCGCGCGCAGGCGGCGCATGGTGTCCATCGCATGCCGTGGATCGAGGCCGGCGATCGGTTCATCGACGATCAGGATTTCGGGATCACCCACCAGCGCGCGACCCAGCATCGTGCGCGCCAGCTCGCCGCCGGACAATGTTGTCGCCGCCTGATCACGCAGGTGCGCGAGATCGCAGGCTGCGAGCGTGGCATCGATGCGCGCCTTGTCGGCCGGCGAAAAATCGCCGAACGCCGGCAACGTCGGCGACAGACCGAGCGCCACAACCCGCTCGACGCTGATTGGCCACTCGCAGCGCGCGTTCTGCGGCAGATAGGCCCGCCGCAGCGCAAGCTGTCGCAAGTTCATGTCGAGGATCGGCGCGCCGTCCAGACGCACGTCGCCCATATCCGGTTTCAAAAGACCAGCCAGCGCTGACAGCAACGTCGACTTGCCGGCGCCATTTGGTCCGATGACCGTCGTGAGACCCGACGTGGCGAACGTCGCCGACACCCGATCCAGAATGGTGCGTCCGCCGCGCCGCACGACGAGATCGGCAGCGACTAGGGTGGTCATGGGACGCTCCAGTTCAGACCAGTCACGGGCCGGCGATCACACGCCGCGACGTCTCCATGAGAGAAACGTCGCGGCGCCATGATCAGAAACCCGCGCGCACGCCAAAGTAGCCTGCGCGACCCGGCGACCGGTAGGTGAAGATTTCCTCGTAGTCCTCGTCGAGCGCATTCTCGACGCGGGCATAGAGATCGAACGTGTCGGTCAGGCGGTAGTCGCCGCCAACATTCACGAGCGTGAATGCAGCGAGTTCGGCGACGGGGCCGCCGGTCAGCGTGAAATTGCTGTCGGTTGCCTCCCCGTTGTAGCGCACGCTGGTAAAAGCGCCGTAGCGATCTCCCGACGCCCGCCATGAGAGATTGAGGCTGGCGATGTTCTGCGGGCGACGCACTTCCTCCACGCCGTTCTCCTCGGCGTCGAGGTAGGTATAGGCCGCGTGGATGCGCCATTGCGCGCCCAGGAGCGCCTCCGCCGACACTTCAACGCCCTTCTGCGTGGAGTCTGTTGCGCGGTTGTCCGGGGACGCGATGAAGGACGGTCCGACGAACCGCGTGAAGATTTCGTCTTCCAGGGTGTTGTCGAAATAGGTCACATCGATCCGCGCACGCTTGTCGAGGAAGCTCTGTTCGACGCCGGCCTCCCAGCCCTCCGAGCGCTCCGGTTTCAGGTTTGAATTGCCCGTGAAGGCCCCCGGATTGAAGCCGAACAGTTCGAAGATGCCAGGATTCTTGATGCCGGAGCCGACGGCGGCATGCACCCTCGTGTCGGTTTCAAACAGATAACTCCCCTGCACGCGGTAGGTCGTTGCGTCGTCGAAACCGTCGTTGCCGTCGTGGCGGAGCGCCGCGCCGAGGCCGAGCCGCTTGTTCAGAACGAGATCGTACTGCGCGACGACGCCGACATTGTCGATCTCGCGCTCCTGGCCCTGCGCCGGCGTCAGGAACGGGCTCGTGTTCTGGAACCGCTCGCGTTCGACATCGACGGCGCCGGTGAGCGTCTGCGCGACAGCGTCGGAGCCGAAGCGCAGCGACGAGACGTATGATGCCTTCAGGCGGCTGCCGTCGTTGCCGCTGCTCAAGCCGCCGAACGAGAAGCTGTCGCGCGTGGCGTTGACGCCCTGCACCGTCAGCACGTTCGACCAGCGCCCATCGAGCAGCTCCAGTTCACCGCTGACGAGGCCGTAGAGGCCTTCGAACTCGTCGTGGCCGTCGCCGTCGATGACGAAGCCGTAGGTCGGTCCCGGCGGAAAGTTGAAATCCTGCGGGTTGGTGTCGGCGTCCGTCTTCGTGTAGCGGCCGACGGCACGGATGCGGGCGTTATCCGAGAGCGTGTAGACCAAACGCCCCGCGAGCGCGGCGTTCGTAGCGCCGACATCGCGCGCACCGCCGCGCGCGGTCGGCGTGCCGTCGGTGGACTGATAGCCGGCGCTGAAAGCGTAATCGAGCGGACCCGCCACATTCGCCACGCGCAGTGCGCCGTCGAACGCATTGAACGAACCGTACTCCACCCGCCCCCGCACGCCCGGCGCGTCGGCGCCGCTTTCGGTGATGTAGTGGATGACGCCGCCGATGGCGTCGGAGCCGTAGAGCGCGCTCTGCTGGCCGCGCAGCACTTCCACGCGCGCCACATCGTCGGCGATCAGCGTCGCGAAATCGAATTCGCCAATGTAGGGATCGCTCACCTCCATGCCGTCGATGAGCACGAGCGTGTGGTTGCCTTCGCCGCCGCGCATCCGCACCTGCGTGTTGCCGCCGACAGCCCCCGAGCGATTGACCGACACGCCGGGCACATCGCGCAGAACGTCGGCAATCACGCGCGTCTGGCGGATTTCAAGATCCGTCGGCGTGATGACCGTGACCGACGCGCCGAGCGTCTCGCGTTCGGCGCCATCGCTCGCGCGGGTGGCGGTAACGACGATCTCGTCGTCGCTGGAGGTCTGCGCTCGCGCGAGGGCAGGCGTGGCGAAGGCGACCGCGATGGCGATCCACGAAATGGACTTGTGCATGGTACTTTCCCGTCGGCGTCGATGCGACCTGACAGAGAGCCTCCACGGAAAACCCGCAGTCGACGCGCCCGGCGGACGGACGCGCAAGCGCCTGCCGAACCGGTCGATGCGGCTCTCCACCGCTTCGTCGCTCAGACGGAGTTCCGCGCCTGGACCATCCCCTGGACCCGGGCAAGAGCGACCCGCGCTGGTCGGTCTCCTGGCTTGCGGGTCAACACGTGATGCGCGGCCTTCCCAGACAGACTGTCCAGTGGCTGCGATCCATCGGCGTTCGCCGACGGACCACGCTGCACATCACGCTCGCCGCTCACAGTTGCAGGGACAGCCGCAGAATCCGGGCGTGAAGCCCTTCACTGCTGTTCCCGTAAAGCCCTCTCGGGCACGAGCGCGGTTCGTATGCAACACAACCGCAGTTGCGTTGCAGCGCTCGTATACTCCGCGAACTCGGCGGTGCAAGCGGTTTTGCGTCATGCGCTTGGTTGGGGAAACACGCGCGGTCACGTCACGCGACGGCGCAGATCAATCAACATCGCCAGGAAGAATGGCCCACCAAGCGCTGACAGCGCGATGCCGAGCTTCACTTCCGCGGCTGTCGGGGTGACGCGCACAAGGATGTCGGCCGCCAGCACGAGTGCCGCGCCACCGATGGCGCTCGGGACAAGCAGCCGTCCGGGCTGGGCGCCGACGAGCGGGCGCAGCAGATGCGGAATGATGAGGCCCACGAAGCTGATCACACCGGTGGTCGCAACGCTCGCGCCAGTCGCCAGACCCACACCGAGGGCCAGCACGAGTTGCGTGCGGCGCAGGTCGATGCCGAGGGACACCGCGCTCGCTTCGCCGAGCGAAAGCGCATCGAGCGCACGCCGCGCGCTGAGCAGCAGGAGCGCGCCCATGGCGATCAACGGCAAGGCGATCATCACGTCGTCCATGCTGCGGTCGGTGAAAGACCCCATCAGCCAGTCGATGATTTCCTGCGTGGCCCACGGATTGGGCGACAGACTGAGCGCCAGCGACACAGCAGACGCCGCCACGATCTGCAGCACCGCACCGGCGAGCACGAAGGTGATCACGCTCGCCGTCATCCCGGCGAGCAGCACAAGCAGGAGCACGCCGATAATGGCGCCGAAGACCGCCGTGGCCGGCAGTAGCCACGACGCCGCGCCGGAGGCGCCGTAGTAAAGCGTCAGCACCGCGCCGAGCGCCGCCATCGCCGACACGCCAAGGATACCCGGGTCAGCCAGCGGGTTGCGGGTGTAGCCCTGCAACGCCGCACCCGACATGGCGAGCGCCGCGCCGACCGCCATCGCCAGGATCGTGCGCGGGGTGCGCAACTCGAAGATGATCGCCCAGCGCGGATCCTCGTCGGTGACCCATGCCTCGAAAGGCACCCACACTTTCCCGGCCATCAGCGACACCATCGCGAGAACGGCGACAAGCGCGAGCAGCGCCGGCAAATGCCACGCGGCCTTCATGGGTTGCTCCAGAAGTCGGTGCGCGCGCGCGCGAGTGCGGCGGCGGTTTGCAGCAGCACCGGGCCGCCGCAATAGAGACATGGCTCGGGAAACACACCGCGCCGCATGCGGGGCGCCACGCGCGCCAACGCCGGATGCGACATGAGCCGTTCCGACCATGTCGTCGCGCCCTGCTGCGGCGCGCCGGTCAGCAGAAGTTCGGGGGGATCGGCGATCAGCCGTTCGAGTTGGACAGTGCCCCAGAAGTTGATGCCGTAGCGCGCCGCCACGTTTTCAAATCCGGTGCGCCGCATCATTTCATCGACGAGCGTGCCTTCGCCGGCCGCCAGCCCACGCGCCTGAAACACCAGCGCGCGGATCGGGCGCTGGCCGGGCGCGGGCGCGCACGCGGCGAGTTCGGATTGAATGCGCGCGGTCAGCGCCGCTCCCCGCTCCGGCCGCCCCACAAGTCGCGCCACTTCGCCGATCTGCGCGAGACTTTCATCGACGGTATTGGGCACGCCAAACGTCGCTACGTCGATCTTGAGCCGCGCAAGTGCGCCGCGCGTCGCCGCCGCCGAGTGCTGGCTGGCCAGCACGAGATCCGGCGCGAGACTGATGATCTCTTCGGCGCTCTCGTAGGTCATCGGAAGCGTGCGTGCGACATCGGCGATGGTCGAGCCATGGCGTTCGCGCGCGTAGTGACTGAGCGCCGCGATCTGCGCGCGATCGGCGACGTGCACGAGGATCGTGTCGAGGCACGGATTGAGCGAGACCACGCGGCGCGGCGATGCGCGCGCGGGTCCCGTCAGACCGAAGCTCATGCCAAGGCTCAGGGCGGCGCCGATCGTGGCGCGGCGGGTCAGTGACACTTCCAGTCCTCCTCGAACGCGGCGGCAGCGAATGCTGCGCGTGCACGTCGTCGTTCGGGGAAACCCGCTCGTTCGGACGCACCCCGGCCCGACGAAAGACGACCACGACAGGCAGGTCTCCTGGCTCGCGGGTCACAGCCGTTGCGCGCCGCCTTCCCGGTCGATCCCGTGAAGGATCAGTCCAGTGGCGTGATGGCGCGCGGCTCACCGCTTACAGTTGCGGGGGCAGCCCGGGCGTGAAACCCGGTTCCCTTTCAATCCTCTTGCGAGGAACCTGTCGCAGTCGCGTTATGGCGCGCCGCGTCGCGGCGATCAAATCCCGCCGCGCACAAAGGTATGGTTGCATTTCGAAAAGCCGCCGCTATCTTCCGCCCCCTTCCAGCCGGGGGCCGACGATGAGTCGTTTTCCGCTGGCGGCGGGTGATTAGCTCAGTTGGTAGAGCAGCTGACTCTTAATCAGCGGGTCGCAGGTTCGAATCCTGCATCACCCACCAAGGCTTTCCGTTTCTTCGACGTCAGCGCGCGCCGACCGGCATCGCAATCCCGATGGCAGGTGCGCCGCCGAGCCGGTGACCGGCGATGATCGCCGCGTTGAACGCAAAACACGCCACCGACACCGCGAACATGATCGAGACGCGCCGCTGCCCGCCGCGCATGAACCGCCACTCCGCAAACGCGCCGAGCGCCACGAGCGCCGCCGACACGCCCAGCAGCCAGAGTTCGCGCCCGTGCAGGAAACTGTGGAACCGCAACGCCCCGCCCATCAGCGCCGCGCTCGCCGCAAGCCCCATCACCGACGCTACCAGCGGCAGGCCGCAGCAGATGGTGTGCAGCGCGACCACGGCCACGTGCGCCCAGTGCATGCGGCGGCCGCCCCGCTCAACGGGCGCGGGAGCCGCGAGCGGGCGTGTCTGGGTGTCGATCATGCACCGATCCGTTATACTATAACATTCGCACACTCGCGCAGGACGGGAGCGGCGTCAACAGGATTGCCGCACCTCGGCCGGATTCGCGCCGAGCCCGATTGACGAGCCCTTGCTCCCTGCAAGGGAAAAGCGCAAAAGCTCTCCTAGGGTACGAGGGAGTCGCGGGATGGTCCGCATCGTGATCTTCGTCCGCGACTTCGTGATCGCGCTGGCGCTGGGGTGGATTGGCGTGAGCATCGAGCCCGCCGCCCGCGAGGAAGTCTGCACCTTGAAGGGCGCGGACGCCGCCATGTGCTCCTCGGCACGGACGCCAAGCTTCAGTGTGACCAGCGTCGCCAATGAAGCAGGCTGCCCCGGCGGCTGAGCCGAAAATCGGTTCCGGCGCAGCCGAAATCGTCTTGGCGCTTACGGAAAATTCTCCGACTTGCGTTATTTTGCGCCTTCCGAGGCGAGGAACGCGCGCGCAGGCGTTGGCGCCCTTGTCCTGACACTATTTCCGGGTTTCCGTGAGGAGCGCCTAGCGCGGCCCATGCAGGGCCGCTTGGCTTTTGTCGCGGGCGCTGCAGGAAAGAGACGGCCATGGGGCGCATCATTCCGGAACACGATGAGATCGGCACGGTCGAGGATCGCGCGCTGACCCCTGCCGAAGCGGCAGAGCGGGCCGGCAGCGGCATGGCGCGCGCCGCCCTCTTTCTGGCGCTGGCGTGGGTGGCAGCTGTCCTTTGCATCACCGCCGCGATGGTCGGGTTTGGCGCTCTGGGCGCCATGACCTTCGTGCAGGGCGCAGCGCTGGCGTTCACCGCCTTCCTGCCAGCGGGTCTGTTGCTCTTCGCCGGCGCCGCCGCCCGGGAGGGCGCGCGGGCGCAAGCCCAGGCGCGCCGTCTGGCCGATGCCGCCGACCGCATGATGAACCCGTCCCCCGTGGCCGAAGCTGCCGCGCGACGCCTCGGCATCTCGGTACGCGGCGAAATCGCGGCGCTGGATCAATCCCTCGCCGAAACGTTGTCCAAGCTGGCGGCGGTAGAAGAAGTCATCACCCGCCAGAAACAGGCGGTCGATCAGGCCGCCGCCACCGCGCAACAGGGCGCCGGGCACATGGTCAGCGGGCTGGAGCGCGAGCGCGCCACCCTCGCGCTGATCTCGGCGGACCTGTCCACCAACGCCACCCGCCTCGGCGAAACCATTCTGCGCCAGTCGCAGGCGATCGGCGCGGCCGCGCGCGAGGCTGAAGGCCAGATGCGCGCCGCCGACCAGGTTCTGGAAGGGCGACTGGTCGCCGTTGGCCAGACCGCCGCGCTCATTGGCGAGCGGACCGGCATGCTGAAGGAGGCCGCCGCTTCCACCGCCGACAGCACGCAACGGCTGGAAACCGCCCTGTCCGGCGCGCTGGACACGCTGGCGCAGGCCACAAGCCTCACCGAAGCCGCCAAGAAATCCACGGAAGCGGCGACGATGGCCGCCAACGCCACTGCGGGCGCGGTGCGCGAAACCACCAACCGCGCCATCGACGACGCCAAGCGGGTCGCCGAGCTCATCCGCGCCGAGGCCCAGAACGTCGAGCGGGAAGCCGCCGTGGCGCTGGAGCGTCTGCGTGAGGCGGCCGACACCGCCCGGCTCGCCGCCGTCGATGCCCGCGAAGCCACCGGCGCACCTGCGCCGCGCCCGGCGCGTCCGGCAACCAGCGGCGCGAAGCCCTTCATGTTCATTCAGGGCGGCAGGGACCGCCGCGAAGCCAGCCGCCGCGACGCTGAGCGCCGCGAGATGGAACAGCTCGACACCCAGCGGCTGGAGGCCCAGGTCGCCCGCGCCGCCGCGTTGCCCGATGAGCCCCGCCGTCGCGGCATCGGCGAGCAGTTCGGGCTTTCACCTTTTATCCAGACTCGGCCGGAAGGTCGCGCGACGCTCGAGGACAAGGTCCATGCCGAGCGTGGCAACGCCGATCGCTGGACGTGGCGCGACATGCTGCGCACCGCCGACCCTGACCCGGCGCCCCGCGCCCGGGAACCTGCGGGTCGACCGCTGATCAGCGCCGCGCCGAACGAGTACGAGGCGCCGCCTGCCATCCGCCGCGCACCCAGCGCAGCCCCGGTGAACCCCAACGGCCAGACGCCGGTCTCACCAATGGCGCCGTCCATGTCTCATGCTGCGAACGTGGCCCCGACCACCGCGCCCGCCCTGGCCGCCACGATGACCCGGGTCGCGCCGCGCCCGATGTCGGCCACGCAGGCGTTCTCTCTGAACGTCGACACCTCTCCCGCCACCACTGCGGCCGCCCGCGCGATGGATCCGCTGTTCGAGCGCCCCGCTCCGGCCCCCGGTCGCACGGCGCAGATGATGGAGACGGTGGGTGTCCGCCTGAGCGACGTGTTTAACGTCACCTCCCTCGACCGGATCGCCGGCCGGGCCCGCAATGGCACGCAAGCCCGTCGGCGCGCGGTCCGTGACGCCGCCCCCGAAGCCGTGCTGCGGCTGGCGGAGCGGTTCGACGTGGACCCGCGCGCCCGCGAGGAGGGCGCCCGCTTTCTGGAAGCCGAAGGCGCCCGGATCGCCGATCTGCTGGGCCGTGGCCGGGCCTCGATGAGCGCCGACGCCACCCGCGCCTTCCTGCTGATTGACGCCGCTTCCAGTTAACGACGCTCCAGACCTGGAGCCGGAATGACGCGCCGTGGGGAACCACGGCGCGTTTTTCGTCTGGCGCCCGAATTGCTTCCCCTACCCGGCGAGCCCTGCCCCCGTCGCACGCCCGCGACGGTGCAAGCCGATCTGGAGCGATCGATCATGCAGAACCACCCCAAGGAAACTCTCGATGAAGAGTTTCGCGAGCTTGAAGCCGCTGTCCTTGAGACAAGCGGTTTTGAAGCCGCC
>JANNVF010000481.1:0-9562 GCA_031414315.1 Hyphomonadaceae bacterium
GTCGCCCAGCCAGTGGCCGTAGTCGGCCGAGATGCCGTTGGCGATGTCGGAGAACGTCGCGGTGCCCTTGTCGGCGGCGACGACGAGATAGGGATCGTCGCCATCCCAGCGGATCATGTCGTTGGGCGCCTTCACCGCGTCGTCGACAATATTGTCAGTGATGTCGAGCAGGCCGCGCAGGAATGTCTTGTAGGCTTCAACGCCCACGCTCGCGAACGTCGGATCGGTGCGCGGCGGCAATTTCTTCGGAAAGAACCCGCCCTTGGCGCCGACCGGCACGATGATCGCGTTCTTGACCTGCTGGGCCTTCACCAGATCGAGCACCTCGGTGCGGAAATCATCGCGCCGATCGGTCCAGCGCAGGCCGCCGCGCGCGACGGGGCCGAAGCGCAGGTGCACGCCTTCGACGTCCGGGCCGGACACCCAGATCTCGCGATACGGCTTCGGCGCCGGCAGATCCTCCAGATCGCGGCTCGCGATCTTGAATGACATGTAGGCCTTGTTCTGCCCGTCCGCGCCCAACTGATAGAAGTTCGTCCGCAGGATGCCGCTCACCAGCCGCGCGATACGGCGCAGCACGCGGTCCGCGTCGAGGCTGACGACGGCCTCGAGCGCCTTGTCGATCTGCGCCTCGATCTGCTTGGCCCATGCTTCGCGCTCCTTCACCGGCTCCGGCAGATCGGGACTGAAGCGCACGCGGAAGAGACCGAGCACCTGACGCACGATCTCCGGGTGGTCGCAGAGCGCCTGCTCCTGCATCGCCTGCGACGGATCGAGGCCGGTCTGCTGACGATAGCGCGCGAGCGCGCGGATGAGCGCGGCCTCCCGCCACGGGATGCCGAGCTTCAGAATGAGCGCGTTGAACCCGTCGTTCTCCGCGCGGCCCGTCCAGATCGCGGCGAACGCCGTTTCGAACGAAGTTTCCACCGCCGCAAGATCGATCGGCTTGCCGTCGCGCGAGCGCATCTCGATGTCGTGGACGAACGCGACGCCGGCGCCGGCGGCGTGCACCGGAAAGGTCTGCTCGTTCTCCACGAAGAGGCCGAGATTTTCGAGCACGGGCAAGCACGCCGACAGCGGCAGCGCGGTGTCTTTCGCGTACACCTTGCAGCAGAGCTTGTCGGGCCGGCCGTCGCGCGCGGAGTATGCGCGCACACGCACGGTTTCATCGGCGCCGAGCTTGGCGAATTCGCCGACGTCCACCATCGCCTCGATGGCGTCGAAGCGTTCCTTGTAGCCGGCGTTGAAGGCGTGGACGTAGGGATCGGTCAGTTCGTGGCCGACGCCGCTTTCGTGCGCTGCCGCCTCGAAGCTGTCTTCCCAGGTGCGGGTGAGCGCCGCGATTTCCACATCGAGCGCGACCTGGTCGGGATCGGGCCGGCCACGCTGGATGCCGCCGATGATGTAGTGGATGCGCGCCAGCGGCGCATCGCCGAACAGCGGATAGAACGCCGAGAGCCGGCCGCCATACGCACGCGCCAGCGCCTGGCCGATCGCTTCGCGCACGGTGGAGTTGAAGCGCTCCTTCGGGACGAATGCCATCGCCGATACGAAACGGTCGAACCGGTCGCGCCGGATGAACACCTTGGGGCGCGGCCGATCGAACAGGTGCAGGATCGCCTGGCTGATGGTCAGCAGTTCGTCTTCGGAAATCTGGAACAGTTCATCGCGCGGGTAATTCTCCACGATGTTCTGCAGCGCCTTGCCGTTGTGGCTCGACGGATCTTTCCCCGCGCGCTCCAGCACCCGCGCCACCTTGCGGCGCAGCAGCGGCACATCGCGCACGGCGCTGTTGTAGGCCTCCGCCGTGAGCAGACCGATGAAGCGGGTCTCGCCCACCACATCGCCCTTCTCGTCATAGCGCTTCATGCCGACGTAATCGGCGTAGATGCGCCGGTGCACGCGGCTGACGAGATTGGACTTGGAGACGACGATCGGCGTCGGCTCCTGCAGGAAGCGCTGGATCTCGGGCGTAATCATCGACGGTTCCTGCCCGCGCCGCAGCACGAAGCGCTCGGGGTCGCGCAGCAGGCCAAGTCCCGTCTCGTCGAGCACGATGGGCTCTTCGGGAATGAACGCGCCCTTGGCGTCGCGGGCGAACTGGTAGTCGCGGACGCCAAGGAACGTGAAGTTGCCGGTCTCCAGCCAACGCAGGAACGCGACACCTTCGGTACGCTCGCCAGCCGAAGCGTTGGTGGTGGCGTGGGCGAGTTCGTCGGCGCACGCCGACATGCGCGCGCGCATGTTGTGGAAATCGGCGTTGGCGAGAACGACATCGGCCAGCGTGTCGCGCACGCCCTGCTCAAGCGCCTGCGCGCGCGGCGGGCTGAGCGGCTCCAGGTGGATCTGGATCAGCGACAGTTTGCCGCCGTCCCTGGTGTCGTCGATGGCGACGATGGGGTGGAAGATCGCCAGCGCCACCGCGTTCTGGGCGGCAACCTCCGCCATCACCGAGGCGACCAGAAACTGCAGGTCCGGGCCGACCACCTCCAGTATGTCGCGCGACAACGCCCGCCCGTCCGCGCCCTCCCCGCGGCGCACGCGCACCACCCGGGCGCCATCGGGCCGCGCCTGCCCCCATGCCCACAGGCCGTGCGACAGCGCCACCAGGTCGGCAGGGGCGACGCCGCCGAGATCTTCGGGATCAGCATCGTCATGGAACTGGCGCAGGAACGACTCCGCCGCCGGCGCCAGCGCGCGCGTGACGCCGACCGCGAAGGCCGGAAATGCCTCCCCGCGCGCCAGCTTCAGGAGTTCGTCGAGCGTGTAGGCGAATTGCGCGTGTGCGCCGGTATCCATGGGGTGGCTCCCGGACTCAAAACAGGACTGGATGGGCGGACCCTAGCCTCACAGGCGAAAGGCGCAAGGCGCGCGCACCGGGTACGGGCGCCGGATGCGATGCTGGTCGTTTGCGCCGCGTGACGCAGCGGCTTCAAGTGTCACAGCCCCCGCGCAGAGGCGCGAAGCCTGTGAATAATTCGGATGTTCAGGGAGAGCGCCGGAAGGGTCGGCGCCGACGAGCGGGGACATAATGCTCGCCGGCGCCTAAAACAGACCTCGCTCGCAGGCTGGGTGGGGGACGCACGCGGAGGCCTGTTCTTCCGAAGGCCGCGCCATCACGACGTGACATCGTCATGACTCGACCGAACTGTTTCGCTTTCGCGAATACAGCCGACACGTCAGCAAGGGTTGAAGTCAAGTCTGCGACCGCCGCCCCCACACGCGCGACTGAGCCTTGAAAATAGTGCTTCGCCGGGCGCTAGGCAATAGCGCTGGTGTGCTGATGTCCGTTACATCTGGTCTAGCATTACGCTGGCATTACCCCCGCTGATGCCCCTAACAATACTTATGCCCGCGACAGGATTTTTGGACGACCGTCTTCGGACAGTAAAATCGCGATCCAGTGCGTCGAGGCGTTCTGGGCGCAGACGAGCATGATCATCGTGGTGAGCGGCGCCGACAGGAACGCGCCGACAATCCCCCAGATACTCCCCCACAGCGCGAGCGCGAGCAGCACGACCACCGCCGACAGGTTGAGCGAGTCTCCGGTCATGCGCGGCTGCACGAAATTTCCGACAAGGAATTGCCAGACCCCGACGCCGCCCGCGACAAGCGCGACCTGACCGAGCGTGTTGAATTCAACAACGGCGGCAAGCGTCGCGAGCCCCACCGCGACAATCGAACCGATCGTGGGAATGTAATTCAAAAAGAAAATCAGAAACGCCCAGAAGGCCGCGTTCGGCATGCCCACAGCAAGCAACGTAAATAGTGTAAGCGCCGTAATTACCAGACTCATCAGGGTTTGCACCCACAGATAAGTGCCCATGGACTGGCGAATTTCCGTCAATACCAGACGCACTTCCTCGCGTCGCGCGGGTTCTGGAAAAATGCGATCCAACTTCTCATGGAAATTCGCCGCCGCCGAAAACAGGAAGCCAAGATAGATCAGGATGAACAGGATGTCGCCGACCACGTTCTGGAACGCCGCGCCCACGGTGCGCAGCAGCGCGCCGGAATCCGCGCGCGCAATCAGCGCATCCAGTGTCGGCGGCGTGCCGCCCAGACCGAGCGACCGGTAGATGTCCTGCACGAACGCGTTGACGCGCGGTCCCTGCTCGCCGAGGCGCCCGGCGATGTCGGTGACGTTGGTCATCACCATGAAGCCGATCCCGGCGACCAGCGTCAGCACCAGCGCCATCGCCACCGCCAGCGACAGCCAGCGCGGCATGCTTGGCGCCCGGCGCAACAGGAAGGTGCGCAGGTTGTCGATGGCGAACCACAGGATGAGCGCCAGCGCGAACTGGGTCAGCCAGCCGCGCGCCCACCAGAGCCCGGCGACGACGACGCCGAGCGCAATGATCCAGACCGCGACCTTGGCGCTTGTATCCATGACGCTCTCTTGGCGCAGAACCGCGGCGATTGCATCGCCGTTCTCCCGACGCGCATCGCCCCGTAGCGCCGGCTTCCAGCCGGCAGCGGCGCAAGGGGGCGTAAACTGGTTCTGCTGCCGGCTGGAAGCCGGCGCTACGGGTGTCACGCCGCCATTGGCCTCCCGTGGCCGCTCCATGGTACTGCGGCGGTCCTGACTCGGAGCGCACGGATGGCGGACAAGACCTTTCTCATCGGCAAATCCCCGGAAGGGCCGGTCGAACTCACCCTGAAGCGCGCCAACCGCCACGGATTGATCGCCGGGGCCACCGGCACCGGAAAAACCGTCACGCTGCAGGCCATGGCGGAGGCCTTCTCCCACGCCGGCGTCGCCGTCTTTGCCGCCGACGTGAAGGGCGACCTCTCGGGGATCGCGGCGCCGTCCGACATGAACGCCCGCTGGACGGAGCGCGCCAAGGAAGTCGGCGTCGATCCCTTCGTGCCGCAGGCCGCGCCGGTGGTGTTCTGGGACATCTACGGTGAGCAGGGCCACCCGATCCGCACGACCGTGACCGAGATGGGCCCGCTGTTGCTGTCCCGCATCCTCGATCTGTCGGAAGCGCAGGACGGCGCGCTGACCATCGCGTTCCGCATGGCGGACGAGAAGGGCCTGTTGCTGCTCGACCTGAAGGACCTGCGCTCGGTCCTCAACGACGTCGCGGAGAACGCCGAGGAGATCGGCAAGCGATACGGCCTCGTCTCGCCGACCACGATCGCGGCGATGCAGCGCAAGCTGCTGCAACTGGAGATGGACGGCGCCGATTCCTTCTTCGGCGAACCTGCGCTGCAGCTCGCCGACATGATCCGCACCACCGCCGACGGAAAAGGCGTGGTGAACCTCCTGTGCGCGGACAAGCTGATCCAGAGCCCGCGCCTCTACGCCACCTTCCTGCTCTGGCTGATGAGCGAACTCTGGGAAGAGCTCCCCGAAGCGGGCGATCTCGACAAGCCGAAGATGGTGTTCTTCTTCGACGAGGCGCACCTCCTCTTCAACGACGCGCCGAAAGCGCTGCTGGATCGCATCGAGCAGGTGGCGCGCCTCATCCGCTCCAAAGGCGTCGGCATCTATTTCATCACGCAGTCACCGACCGACATTCCCGACAACGTGCTGGCGCAACTCGGCAACCGCGTGCAGCACGCGCTGCGCGCGTACACGCCATCGGACCAGAAGGCCGTGCGCGCGGCGGCGCAGTCGTTCCGCGCGGCGCCGGGCGTGGACGTTGCGAAGGAAATCCAGGAACTCAACATCGGCGAAGCGCTGGTCTCCACACTCGACGAGAAAGGCGCGCCGACGCCGGTGGCGCGCACGATGATCCGCCCGCCCTGCTCGCGCGTCGGCCCGTGCACGCCGGCGGAGCGTACCGCGATCCTCGCAGCGAGCGAAATGGGCCTGAAATACAAGGACGCCGTGGACCGCGAGAGCGCCTACGAAATCCTCACCGGCAAGGCCGCCGAAAGCGCCGCCGAAGCAGAGGCCGCGAAAGCGCGCACACAGGAGGAGAAGGCCGCCGCCACCAAGGCCAAGGAAGAGGCCAAGCGGATGGCGCAACTTGAGAAGGAAGCCATCGCCAAGGCCAAGCTTGAGGAAAAGGAAGACGCCATCCGCGAACGCCAGCGCGAACAGACGCGCGCCGTGCGCACGCGCACCACTAAACGCGCCACCAGCGCTGTCACCCGCACCGCCGAACGCGTCGGCGGCAACGTGCTGAGCACGATCGGGCGCGAACTGGTGCGCGGGATCTTCGGGAACATGAAACGGCGGCGCTGAGCAGCGACGTTTGCAACTGTCTAGTTCGTCGCCTTTTCCACCTTGTCGCCCACAGCGTCGGCTGCCTCGCCAACGGCATCGGCGCTGCGCTCGATCGCGCGGTCGGTGCGCGATTGGCCGAGGCCGCCATTGTAGAACACCACGCCAAGCCCGATCACCGCGATCAGCAGCGCGCCG
Organism: Hyphomonadaceae bacterium; assembly: GCA_031414315.1. Lineage (GTDB taxonomy): Bacteria > Pseudomonadota > Alphaproteobacteria > Caulobacterales > Aquidulcibacteraceae > VFBF01. Next base: position 6,374 of record JANNVF010000481.1, read on the forward strand.
ACAATGAAATAGAGAAACCCGTTCGAGCCACCACGTGCTGCGTCAGCCATGTCCGTCTCCGTGAACAATCACCAGACCATACCGGCGAACCGGGCATATCGTTCCGCGCGGCGCGTGACCGGCCGAACCAGTGCAGGCGCACATGGATGATCGCCGCGATGCGACAGGATCGCTGTCAAAGGCGTCCAGCGCCGCCCGTCGCACGACCTTTGCGCCCTCGGCGTCACCTCGATATACCCACGCTCAAATTGCGCCGGCCGGGGGCTGGCGCTGCTCGAGATTGAGGGGTTCCCATGCTTTCGACACGACGCCAGATCCTGGTGGGCGCGACGGCTTTCGCCGCGCTCATGCCGCTTGCCGCCACCGCTGCCCCGGTCGCGGACGCGCGCCTGAAGGCGCTGCTCGACGCCATCGCCGAGGACGTGCTGCGGGACTCGCCGGAAAGCGCCACCTCGCTCGGCCTCGACAACGGCGCGCGCTACTACCTGAAGAACCGTCTGTCGGACCGCTCCGACTGGGCTATCGAGCGCAACCAGGCCGACGGGCGCACGCGCCTGCGCCGGCTCGAGGCGATCCCGCGCGCCACGCTCAACGACGCCGACAAGATCCGCTACGACGCGGTGAAGTTCGCCACCGAACTCGGCAAGCAAGGTGAGCAATTCAACTACGGGGAACGCTCCTACAACGCCGCGATGGGTGGCGGGGCGGCGCCCTACGTCGTGTCGCAACAGAACGGCGCCTATTCCGGCATCCCGGAATTCCTCAACGCGCAACATGCGATCGGCAACCGCGTCGATTGCGAATCCTATCTCGCGCGCATGGAGCAGTACGCGCGCCAGCTCGACCAGGAAACCCAGCGCATCACCCATGACGCCGGCGTCGGCGTCATCGCGCCCGACTTCATCCTCGACAACGCCATCACCCAGATCACCGCAGCCCGCGCGCAGGCGCCCGGCGAGAGCACGCTGGTGCAATCGCTGGTCACCCGCGCGGCGGCCAAAGGCGTCAGCGGTGATTTCGCAACGCCGGCCAAGCGCATCATCACCGGCATGATCAACCCCGCGCTCGACCGCCAGCTGGCCGCGCTGAAAAGCGTGCGCGGCCGCGCCACGTCCGACGCCGGCGTCTGGAAACTGCCGCACGGCGAGGCGTACTACGCCTGGCTGCTGAAGATCGGCACCACCACCACGCGCTCGCCGGAAGACATCCACCAGATGGGTCTTGAGCAAGGCCGCGCCATCGACGCCGAGATGGACACCATCCTGCGCGCGCAGGGCCTGACCCAAGGCAGCGTCGGCGCGCGCACCAGCGCGCTGACCAAAGACCCGCGCTTCCTGTTCCCCAACACCGACGACGGCCGCGCGCAAACGCTCGCCTACGTCAACGGTCGCATCGATGCGCTGCGCGCGCTCATGCCGCGCGTGTCCAAACTGCCGCTCAAGGCCGCCGTGGAGGCGCGCCGCGTGCCGGTGGAGATCCAGGATGGCGCGGCGCTGGGCTACATGAACTTTGCCTCGCTCGATGGGTCACGCCCGGCGATCTACTACATCAACCTGAAGGACACCGGGCTCTGGCCGAAGTGGACGATCGCTTCGCTCAGCGCGCACGAGGCGGTCCCCGGCCACGCGTGGCAGGGCGCGTATCTCGCCGAGAAGCACGACGAAATCCCGCTGATCCAGTCGCTGATGGGCTTCAACGCATTCATCGAAGGCTGGGCGCTTTATGCCGAACAGCTGGCTGATGAATTCGGCCTCTACGCGGAAGATCCCATGGGCCGTCTCGGCTACCTGCAGGCGCAGCGGTTCCGCGCCGCGCGTCTTGTCGTCGATACGGGCCTGCACGCGAAACGCTGGACCCGCGAGCAGGCGATCAAGACGCTGGTGGACGCCACCGGGCGCGCCGAAGGCGCAGCGCGCAGCGAGATCGACCGCTACTGCGCCTCCCCCGGCCAGGCGTGCGGCTACAAGGTGGGCCACACCGAAATCTTGCGCCTGCGCGAGAAAGCCAAGACCGCCCTCGGCGCGAAGTTCGACCTGCGCGACTTCGACGATGCGGTGGTCACCACCGGCGGCGTGCCGCTGACGGTGCTGGAATCCGCCATCGACACGTTCGTCGCGCAGCAAGGCCGCGCGTAGAACGATAGCGCTGCCCCCTTCGGGGAGTGGCCCGAAGGGCCGAAGGGGGCGCCACTAGGATCGAATGATGGATGCCTTGACCGCGTTCGGCCTGTTCGCCGTCGTCTTCATGCTGATCTGCTATATGCTCGAGAGCCGCAGCCACTGGTTCACGCTGGCGTTCGCAGGCGGCTGCGTGCTGGGTTCGATCTACGGCTTCCTGCAGGGCGCGTGGCCGTTCGGCGCGGTGGAGGTGGCCTGGACGATCGTGGCGCTGTGGCGCTGGTGGAAGATGCCGAAGTAGTTGACGTTTACGTCCACTTGCCCACCCGCGCGCGGAGGCCTACGCCACCGCAAACAACGGGAGGACACCAGCCATGACGATTTCACTCTACGACGCGAGCGTTGCATGCTTTCAGCAGACCCTCGGCGCCATGGCCGGCGTGCTGGACCGGGGCCTCGCCCATTGCGTCGACAACAACATCGACCCGCAGGAGGTGGTGGAGACGCGGCTGTTTGAAAACATGCTGCCGCTGCGCTTCCAGATCCTGTCGGTGGCGCACCATTCGGTCGACGCCATCGAGGGCGTGAAGAAGGGCCTGTTCTCCCCCGCCACCGAAATGCCACCGCTCGACTACGCCGGCCTGCAGAAAGTCATCGCCGACGCGCGCGCCGCACTCGACAAGATGACGCCCGCCGACGTGAACGCGCTCGCCGGCCGCGACGTGATCTTCCAGTTCCGCGACATGAAGATGCCGTTCACCGCCGAAGGCTTCTTGCTCTCCTTCTCGCTGCCGAACTTCCACTTCCACGCCACCACCGCCTACGACATCCTGCGCACGAAAGGCGTGCCGCTCGGCAAGCGCGATTATCTGGGCGCGCTGCGGATGAAGGGGTGAGGGCTTTCAAAACGGTTCGTTTGCCGCAATCCGCTCATCCATGCCAAACTGGCTGCACGGAGAGGCCGGGCGGTCTGGCTGATCCGGGACTGTCCTGGGGGATCTCTGATGCGCGTGCCGCCACAGAAATTTGTTCACGTCGTCTACCGCACCCGCCGCTTCGCCGAGATGCTGGC
>JANNVF010000482.1:0-1909 GCA_031414315.1 Hyphomonadaceae bacterium
CGTCCAGGTCGCTTCGCCAAAGCCGTGTGCGCCGAAGACGCCGAGTTCAAAGGCGCCGGCGGCGTGCCGTTGTCCCTGCACGTCGGTGAACACGCTGTCGACATTCAGGAAACCACCGGGATCGGACTGCACGAGCGGCGCAGGCGCGTCGCCGCCGCCGATCGTCTGCGCGGCAAAGCACTGCGCCGCGCACGTGATTCGCACGTCGCCACTTGCAGGGTCGTAAGCGTAAGTCACGCCCGGCGCATCGGAGAGAGCCAACCAGTCGCGTGTATCGGATGCAAACATGCTCAGGCCGAGATCCGCAAGAGCGCTTGGCGCGACGAAGACTGCGGCGCCATCAGTGACGCCGAATGCGTCAACCTGACGGCCCGTAGCGTCCGAGATGAGCCGAAGCGCGGCCGGCGCGCCATCCGGCGGCGCGGCGGCCGCGTTTTCAGCGCTCACGCTGGCCAACGCCACCAGCAGGATCGGCCGCAGCAACACGCAGGACCTGTTCGGTGCGCGCGTTCGCATTGGCGGTGACCACACGAAGTGCATCGTGGAACTCCGGGAAGGCGCGAGTGAACCCCGCGCCGGCGAGCAGGTACCGAGGCACGCCGGCTGCGGGCAATGTCGCCGCCCCGACCTCGAGCAGCCGCGCGTGCGCGCAGCCGGTGTTGACCAGCGTCAACTGAGTGTCTGGCGCGCTGGCAAGGCTGAGCGCGGACGCACAACCCCCTACGGTGGCGAACACCGGGATCGACATCTCCAGCAGGATGGTCGGCCCGGCGCTCGACAGCGTTTCGGGCGGCAGCTCCCGCACGATCAGACGAAACGATGCTTCCTTCGTACTCGCGCGCACCGACGGCGCCATAGCGATCCGCACGATGCGCGCGCCACTCGGCGCCAGTTCGAAGACACTCGGCGCTACAGCAAGGTCGCGCGTCGGCGTCAGCACATCGACGCCATTGTCCTGCGTCCATCGGTAGGCATCCACCTCGAAGGAAACCGCAGCCGCACGACCATTCTCCACGCGAATCTGGCCGACGCCGCGCGCGGCCGGAATGTCCACCAGCACGGGCGAGAGCAGGATCCCCGCGGGTTGCGCGAACGCAGCCGTTGCGCACACAAGCACGAGCAGGCACCCCAACGCACCGAGGCGCGCGCGTTGCATCAATACGTCACCGTCACGGTGATGGTGTCGCTGTAGGCGCCCGCAGGCGATGTCTGTTGCGCCGGCGCACGGCCGTAGATGCTCAGCGTCTGCTGCGCGCCGGATCCCGATCCGGCGACTGTGTCTACGCCCGCCGTCTCACCCCACAGCGTCGTGCGGCCGGCGTTCTGGTAGAGGCTGTAGACCAGTGTCTGTCCGGCGCTGGTCATGCGGCGCGACGCGACGGTAGCGCCGGCGCCAACGCCTTTGTCGAGCGATACAACGTAGGCGGTTCCGTTGGTGCAATGCACTGTCAGGCTCGTGGCGACATCCAGCGCCGTCGCCGACACCGGATCGTAGGAGCCGAAGGAGAGATCTGCTGCATCGACCGTGCAGCTGGAGATGACAGTCGCGGTGACCTGGAACGTGTCGGTCGCCGTCGCCGCAAATGCGCTCGACCCGGCGCTACACAAACCAAACACGAAAATCGCGATCTGACGTCGCATGCCCACACCTCTTTCTGGTGCGGGCAGGCTGGCGCACACGCCCTTCCATCTGGTTAAATGACACGCGAAATCCTCGCGAATAGTGCGCGCACCATACTTTCAACTTGCGACTGAGTGGCGAATTTTGCCCAAGCCGAATTTATACGTAGTCAACTGTGCCTATGACGAACTGAATACTATGAGCACTCGCTCGAATGCGTACGGCGTTGGCGACCCCGGCGTGACTCGAACACGCAACCGTCCGCTTAGAAGGCGGATGCTCTATCCA
>JANNVF010000483.1:0-4613 GCA_031414315.1 Hyphomonadaceae bacterium
GTCATGGTTGTCGGCTACACCGATACGTCGGGTCGCCCAGCCTACAACGTCGCGCTCTCGAATCGCCGCGCTTCGGTGGTCCGTGACGCGCTCGTCGCTCGCGGCATCAACGGCGGCGCCGTTGTCACCGATGGCAAGGGCGAAACGGAACTCGCGCAAGCCACGCGCGATGGCGTTCGTGAGCCTCTGAACCGTCGTACGGCGGTGACGATCTCCTTCCAGCCGTAATCAGGCCGGAAAGCTCTACAGGGACAGGCCCGGCGCAAGCCGGGCCCGTTTCCTTTTGCGCTTTGCCCTTGTAGCCGGCACGCGTCGACGACGGAATTGTATAGCGTTCTGGACGCCATACAGATCCGCCTCCGGGACCGTGCAAAAGGTCTACAAACCACCCGGCGCTCCACAACGCGCGTCGCGGGTTACACGCCGGCCGCGCGGCGCGGCGCGCGCGCCGTTCGCGTTTGGCGGTCGCCCGCCTTGAACTCTCCTTCCGGTTGGATCACGTCTGGGAAGGCGTCTCCTGCGCCACGCCCGCGTCGCCCGACGCCCGCAGGACAGACGCCGGAATGCGCCGATGACCCAGCCCACCTCCGCCCTGGAATATCTCGACGCATCGGGCGCGGACATGCTCACGCGGACGGAGGCATGGTCGCGGGTGAACTCCGGCAGCCTGGAGACGGCTGGTCTGCAGAGGATGGCGGGCCTCCTCGCCGACGCCTTCGCCACGCTCCCCGGCACCCTCGAGCGCGTGCCGCTGCAGCCGAGCGAACGGGTCCGCGCCGACGGCGTCATCGAGACGCGCCAGCACGGCGACGCCATCCGCGTGCGGGTCCGCCCCGACGCTGCGGTCCGCGTGGCGCTCACCGGCCACTACGACACCGTGTTCGCCGCCAACCACCCGTTCCAGACGCCCGTGCGCCTCGACGCCAAAGTCATGCGAGGCCCCGGCGTCGCCGACATGAAGGGCGGGCTCAACGTCATGCTGCGGGCGCTGCAGGCGCTGGAGCTGACGCCCGATGCGGAGAACGTCGGCTACGAGATTCTGCTCAGCCCCGATGAGGAGATCGGCTCGCCCGCCAGCGCCCCGCTGCTCGCCGCGCTCGGCGCCCGGGCGCACGTGGGCATGACCTACGAACCCGCGCTGCCGGACGGCTCGCTCGCCGGCGCGCGCAAGGGGTCGGGTAACTACAGCCTCATTCTGGAAGGCCGCTCCGCGCACGTGGGGCGCGCGTTCGACGACGGTCGCAGTGCGATTATCGCCGCTGCCGAGGCAGTGATGCGGCTGAACGATCTCAACGGCAAACGCGACGGCGTCACGATCAACATCGGCGCTATCGACGGCGGCGCGCCGGTGAACATGGTGCCGGCCGGTGCGGTGGTGCGCTTCAACGTGCGCGTGCCGGACGCCGCCGCGCGGCAATGGATCGAAGGTGAGGTGGCGAAGGTCGCTGAATGCGCGTGCGCGCGCGAGGGTATTCGTGCGCGGCTGCACGGCGGCGTAACGCGCGCGCCGAAGCCGATGACCGCCCCGCAGGAGACGCTGTTCGGCTGGGTTCGTGGCGCGGGTGACACGCTAGGTCTGTCGCTCGCATGGTCGCCGACCGGTGGCGTGTGCGAAGGCAACAACCTCTTTGCCGCTGGTTGTCCGAATGTGGATACACTCGGCGTCTGCGGCGGCAACCTGCACAGCGACCAGGAATATGCGTTGATGGCTACGTTCACCGAGCGCGCGAAGCTGTCGCTGCTGTTGCTGCACGGTTTCGCCACCGGCGCGCTTGACGCGCGGAGCCTTCGTTCGTGACATCCCCGTATGTGATCCGCCCGGTGCGCGAAAGCGACTACGAGGGGTTCCGCGAGTTGCGCGACCAGGCCGGACCGGGCTTCACCAGCCTGTCGGTGAACGACGCGACACTGCGCGAACGCATCGGCAAGTCGAGCGCGGTCTTCGCCGCCGCGATCACCGAACCCGGCCCCGACCAGCGCTACACCCTCGCGCTTGAACATCTCGAAAGCGGCGTGCTGGCCGGCGTCGCCGGTGTGAAGGCCTGTGTCGGCGACATGCCGCCGTTCTACAATTTCCGCGTGCTCAGGATTTCGCAGGCGTCGGCCGCCGCGAACCGGCGCTACGACATGGAAGTGCTGATCCTGGTGAACGAGTTCACCGGCTGCAGTGAAGTAGGCTCGCTGTTCGTGCGCCCGGAGCACCGCGCAGGCGGCGTCGGGCGCATGCTGGCGCAGGCGCGCTACATGCTGATGGCGGCGGACAAGCAGCGTTTCTCCGATGAGGTCGTGTCCGAGTTGCGCGGCGTGGTCGACGAGCACGGCGCGTCGCCGTTCTGGGAGCACCTCGGGCGCCACTTTTTCCGGATGGATTTCGAGGACGCCGACAAGCTGAGCGCCTCCACCGACAACCAGTTCATCCTCGATCTCATGCCGAAGTACCCGATCTACGCAGACCTCCTGCCCGAAGCCGCCCGCGCGGTGATCGGCAAGTGCCACCCTCAGGGCGAGGGTGCGCTGAAGCTGCTGCAGTGGGAAGGCTTCCGCTACGAGCGGGTTGTGGACATTTTCGATGGCGGCCCGCTGGTCACGTGCGCCCGCGACAACATCCGCACATTCCGGGAATCGCGGCGGATGGAGATACGCGCGGCAGACACGCTTTCAAACCCGCGGCGAGCGCTGGTGGCGACGCCCACCATTGGTGACTTCCGCTGTGCCGGCGGCGACATCGATTTGCACGACGGGGTCGCCTACACCACGCGCGACACACTCGCCGCCGCCGGCTTGCAATCGGGGGAGACTGCACTGATCTGGAGCGGTGATGCGGTCTGAGCTTTATATCGACGGACGCTGGCGCACTGGAACGGGCGCGACGTTCACCTCCGATAATCCCGCGACTGGCGAGACCGTGTGGTCCGGCGCCGGCGCATCCAACGCCGACGTGGACGCCGCTTGCGCCGCCGCGCGCCACGCGTTTCCGGCGTGGGCGCGCACCTCGCTCGATCAACGCATCACCATCGTCCGCGCATTCGCCAAGGCCGTGGAGCAACGCGCTGCGGCGTTCGCCGAGATCATCGCCCGTGAGACCGGCAAGGTGCTCTGGGACTGCAAGGGCGAAGTCGCCACTGTCATAGGCAAGGTCGAGATTTCCATTCGCGCGCAGGCCGAGCGCGCGGGATTCCGAAACGAAACCGCGCCGTTCGGCGCCATGACGCTCGATCACCGCCCGCACGGCGTGATGGCCGTGTTCGGCCCGTTCAACTTTCCCGCGCACCTGCCGAACGGGCATATCGTGCCGGCGCTGCTGGCCGGCGACACCGTTGTATTCAAGCCGAGCGAACTCACGCCAGGCGTCGCCGCATTGATGATCGAATGTTGGGAAGCGGCGGCGATACCGGCGGGCGTGGTCAATCTTGTACAGGGGGCACGTGATGTGGGTGCAGCACTCATCGCCAACGCCGAACTGAACGGTGTGCTGTTCACCGGCTCGGTGGGCGCGGGGACTCATATCCATCGCCAGTTCGCCGGACGGCCGGACATCGTGCTTGCGCTCGAGATGGGCGGCAACAATCCGCTCATCGCGTGGGGGCCGGCGGATGTCGCGTCCAGCGCCAATATCATCGCGCAGTCGGCGTTCGTGACGAGCGGGCAGCGCTGTTCGTGCGCGCGGCGTCTCATCGTGCCGGACGATGCGTGGGGCGGCGACGTTCTCGACAGGCTCGGCGATCTGGCGCGCGACATTCCTCTCGGTGCGTGGGATGCGCAGCCGGAACCGTTCATGGGCCCGCTGGTGCGACCGCGCGCGGCGGTGCATGCGGAAGCATTCGTTGCTGACCTCGTCGCCCGTGGCGGTCGCGCGCTTGTGGCGTTCTCCCGCGACGGCGCGTTCGTGCGTCCGACGGTAGTCGACATGACGGATGCGCGCGGCGGTGAGGACGAGGAACTGTTCGGGCCGGTGTTGCAGGTCTGGCGGGTGAAAAGTTTCGAAGAAGCGCTGACGCGCGCGAACGCCACACGCTTCGGTCTCTCCGGTGGCCTCGTCAGCGACGACGCGGCGCTGTGGACGCGGGTGCAGCAGGAGATGCGCTGCGGCGTGCTCAACTGGAACCGGCCGACCACCGGCGCATCCGGCGCCATGCCGTTCGGCGGGCCGGGCCTGTCCGGCAGCGCGCGACCGAGCGCGTATTACGCCGCCGACTATTGCGCCTATCCGGTCGCCACGCAGAAAGCCGAAAAGGCGGTGGCGATCCCGGCGCCCGGCCTGCCACAATGAATGTGGGAAGCGGCGCTGTCGAAATCAACTTCGACGGTCTGATCGGGCCGACGCACAACTACGCTGGCCTGTCCGACGGCAATCTCGCATCGGCGCGCAACAAGGATTCGGTGGCGCGGCCGCGACAGGCGGCGCTTGAGGGCATCGCCAAGATGCGGCGCCTGATGGCGATGGGGGCGCCGCAGGGCGTGCTACCGCCGCACGAACGGCCGCCGATGAACTTTCTCCGGGGTCTTGGCTTCAGCGGAGACGACGCGTCCGTGTGGGCGCAGGCGGGCGCCACCGAGAACCAGATCGCGCGACAGGCGCTGGCGGCGTCGGCGATGTGGGCAGCGAACGCGGC
>JANNVF010000484.1:0-7945 GCA_031414315.1 Hyphomonadaceae bacterium
CCCGGCTACCAGCAAGGTGGCTATCAGCAACAAGGTGGCTACCAGCAGCCCTACCCGCAGGAGTACGGCCGCCAGACCGGCTACGGCGAGGACCGCTATCCGCTGGAAGGCGGCCAGCAGGACTATGGCTACCGGAACACCACCCAGGGCGGTGGTGACCCGAACTGCCGATGGGGCACGGTCAGCACCCGCGACCCGGACGGTCGCGAAGTGCGCGACAGCATCTACATGTGCCGTGGCCGTGACGGCGTGTGGCGCGCGCAGCAACCGTACTAAGGGCGATCCACCCTCCTCAATGGAACTGACTTCAGGCCCCGGCGAAAGCCGGGGTCTCTTTCATGGGCGCGACGCGTGCAGCAGAAATTCCGGTGCGCCGTCACCCCCGAGGATGGGGCTGTCGGTCAGCGCCCGCACGTTGAATCCGCGTGCGCCGTCGAGCCGATGCGCAACCGCTTCGGCGATCTGAAACGCTATCGCCTGCGTGAGCAACGCGCCTTTCCGGCCAGGCCCGGTTTCGTATTGCGGCTTCACCAGCGCAATCAGCGTCGCCTGTGGCGCGGCAAGCGCGAGCGGCTGCGGCAGGATTTTTTCCAGGCCGATGAAACTTGCGTCGCAGACGAGAAGATCGGGTGGCGTTGCAACATCAGCCGCCGTCAGCGCCCGCGCATCCGTGCCTTCACGCACCGTGACGCGCGGATCTGCCCGCAACGACGCATGGAGCTGGCCGTGACCCACATCCACCGCCAGCACGTGCGCAGCGCCGTGCGCCAGCAGCACCTGCGTAAAGCCCCCCGTCGAGGCGCCGATGTCGAGACAGTGGCGCCCCTCTGCGGACACCGCGAACCGGTCGAGCGCATAGGCCAGCTTGATCCCGGCCCGCGACACCCAGGGGTGAGGCGGCGTCAGCGACAGCGCCACCGCCTCGTCCAGCGCTTGCGACGCCTTGAGCACGACCACGCCGTCCGCGGTGACCCCTCCCGCCGCGATGGCGGCCTGCGCCTTGGCCCGGCTCTCCGAAAGGCCGCGCGCGACGAGGAGGATATCGGCCCGGACCCGTGTCATCGTGGATTCCTGTTGCGCGCGCCGTCGCGGAGCGCAAGTCTCCTGGGGAGCCGGCGCGGACCGGCGCCCGCTGTGCGGGTGAGGGAGAAACTGGATGGCCTTGGACATAACGAGACGGCGCCTCATGGAAGGCGCCGCCGCCCTGTCGCTGGTCGCCTGCTCGAAGGCCGAGAAGGCCCCGGTCGCCCCGGTCGGCGATGTCCTGGGCGACCTCGACGGGATCGGCGTCGCGGAAAAAATCCGCGAACGGGGGTTCACCGCCGTGGAAGCGATCGACGCCGCCATTGCCCGCGCCCAGAAGCTGCAGCCGCAGATCAATTTCCTCGTCACCGACATGTTCCAGCGCGCCCGCGATGAAGCCGCCAAGGCGCCCGCCGGCACCTTCGGCGGCGTCCCGACGCTGGTGAAGGACCTGCTCGACGTGACCGGCGTGCCCAGCAAATACGGCTGCCGCGCCTTCGCCAAAGCCCCGCCGGCGACGGCGCAATCCAAGTACGCCGACGCAATCTACGCCTCGGGGCTGGTCCCGATCGGCAAATCGACGACGCCCGAATTCGGCTTCACCGCCACCACCGAACCGCTGCTCACCGGACCGACCCGCAATCCCTGGAACCTCGCGCATTCATCCGGCGGATCGTCCGGCGGCGCGGCGGCGGCAGTGGCGGCGGGTGTTGTCCCCATCGCGCACGCCAGCGACGGCGGCGGCTCGATCCGCATCCCCGCGTCATGCTGTGGTCTGGTGGGCCTGAAAGTCTCGCGCGGGCGCCACATCAGCGACGGCAGCGATCAGGGGCCGGTGCCCATTTCGGTCAACGGCGCGGTGACCCGCACAGTCCGCGATACCGTCGCCTATCTCATCGCCACGCAGCGCGGCGGCGCCGATCAGGTGTACGCGCCCGTGCCGCTGATCGCGGGGCCATCGCAGCGGCGGCTCAAGATCGGCCTGCAGATCAAGACGTTTCTCGGCAAGGATCCCGACCCGGAAGTTGCCGCCGAGACCGCCGCGTGGGGCGAAGCGCTCAAGGTGCTCGGTCACGACGTGCGCGAGTTCAAGGCGCCGATCAACGGCCAGCAATTCTCCGACGCATTCATCCTCTACTGGGCGAGCGCGGCGCTGCAGACGCGCGGCGAGATCGCGCAGATGGCGCCGGGCGTGCCGATCGATCAGCTGCTGGAGCCGCTGTCGCTCGGCCTTGCCGATCACGCTCAGAAGGCCGGCCCGGCGGCGATCGGGCGTGCGGTGGCGAACCTGAAGGCGGCGCAACGCTCGTATGAAAGCATGTTCCCGGGCATCGACGTGCTGCTGACACCAGTGCTGGCCAAGCCGCCCGCGCCGATTGGCGAATACGCGCCGACGCTGCCGTTCGAGAACTTCCTCAAGCTGCTCGACTATGTGGCCTACACCCCGCTCATCAACGCCGCCGGCGCGCCGGCGATCTCGTTGCCACTGAGCTGGTCGTCGTCCGGCCTGCCGATCGGCGCGCACTTCTGCGCCAAGGCCGGCGACGAACAGACGTTGCTCGAACTTGCGTTCGAGATGGAGCAGATCCGCCCGTGGAAAGACCGCAAGGCGCCGACGCACGCGTAGGTCTCAGGAGGTGACGCGATGACGATTCCGCTGAAGCACGACGCCTACACTGCGTTCGAGCCTCGCCCGCTGACGCCTGCCATCGGCGCCGAACTCATCGGCATCGACCTGGGCGCCGACCTGAGCGACACCGCCGTCGGCGAAGTGCGCCGCGCGCTGCTGCAGTACAAGGTCGTGTTCTTCCGGGATCAGGCGATTACGCGGCGCCAGCACCTCGACTTCGCGCGCCGCTTCGGGGCGCTGGAAATCCACCCGGCCACGCCGGCGTCGCAGGACGATCGCGAAGTGCTGCGCATCGAGCACGGGCCGGACAACCGCGGCAAGGAAAACGCCTGGCATTCGGACGTGACGTGGCGCGCGGAGCCCTCGCTCGGCTCCATCCTGCGCGCGATCGAAATCCCGGACGTGGGCGGCGACACGCTGTTCTGCGACATGTCCGCGGCGTTCGACGGGCTCGGTGCGGAGATGAAGCGCTTCGTCAGCAGCCTCACCGCAGTGCATGACATCGCCCGCGTGTTCGCCGGCCGGCTGGGCAAGAGCGCCGAAGACCTGCACGCGAAATTTCCGCCGATGGAACATCCGGTCGTGCGCACGCACCCGGAAACCGGCAAGCCGCTGATCTACGTCAACGTCGCCTTCACCGACCGGATTGTCGGACTGTCGAAGACGGAAAGTGACGCGCTGCTGGCGCACCTCTACCGGCAGGCCGAGACGCCGGAATACCAGTGCCGCTTCCGTTGGGCGCCCAACTCCATCGCGTTCTGGGACAACCGCGCCTGCCAGCACTATGCGGCGTCCGATTATTTCCCGGCGCGGCGTGTGATGGAGCGGGTGACGATCGCCGGCGACAAGCCGTTTTTCCGGGCGTGAACCGAGCCTAGAGCTGGATTGCCGTCGCCTCAAAGATCTGCGCGCCGGTGCGTTCGGCCGCCAGCCGGCGCGCCGCGCGCACGAAGTCGATCGATTCAGGCACGCGGAAGTGTGCGGCCAGCGCGTCGCGATCGGCCCATTGTTCGTAGAAGAACAGGCGCAGCGGATTTTCGCTGTCGACGTGGATAGTGTGCGAGACGCAGCCGGGTTCGGCCCGCGAGCGCTGGGCGTGCGCCACGCACGCCGCCGTCAGCTCCGTGACCGTTTCAGGCCTGGCCATGATCGTCCCGGTGACGACGATCATCCCTTCTGTTCCCGCCCGCGCGCCATGACGCCTTCGCGGTTTTTCGCGACCGTTTCCGGCGTGACCTGCGCATTGAGCGCGGTGGAGCGTTCGCGCTCCAGATGCAGCGCGTCGGCGTAAGACACGCCGTAGCCGTCGTCGATCAGCCGCTTGTAGGCCTGCACTTTGTCGGTCGGCGCGCTGGCGATGTCGGCGGCGATCTTCATCGCCGTCAGCACAAGCAGCTCCGGCGCCACGACACGATTGACGAGGCCCCACGCCTCAGCGGTCTCTGCGTCGATGAAGTTACCGGTGAGCGAGGCTTCCTTGGCCCGCGAAATGCCGATCATCCGCGACAGTTTCTGCGACAGCCCCCAGCCGGGCATGATCCCGACCCGCGCGTGGGTGTCAGCGAACTTCGCGTTGGTGGAGGCGATGAGAATGTCGCACGCCAGCGCGAGTTCGAAGCCGCCGGTGATCGCGGCGCCGTTGATGGCGCCGACGACGGGCTTGGCGCAGCGCTCGATCGCGACCACCGGATTGCGCTCGGCCTCAGTGGCATTGGCCGCGCCCATTGCGGATGCATCCGAGCCCAGCTCCTTCAGATCGAGCCCCGCAGTGAACGCCTTGCCCGCGCCGGTGAGCACGATGGCGCGCACGGTGTCGTCGGCGTTGAGCGCCGAGAACGTCTGCGCGATTTCGGCGCGCATCTGCTTGGAGAGCGCGTTCATCGCTTCGGGACGATTGAGTGTGACGAGCGCGACACCGTCGCGGATTTCGGTGGTGACGAGCATGGTCATTGGGGTTCCGGTGTCTTGCGGCACATGGTGGTGGCGTCACCAAAGGTGAGCAATGCCTCGTCGCCCTTGGAGTGAAAGCTGTGCGTGGCGTCCTGATAGAGCGTGCCGGAAGCTGCTGCGGCCGCATACAGCACGACCTTGCCGCCGCCCGGCCGTTCGATCTCCGCGCGATCGGGATCGCCGTAAATTGTGATCGTCAGCGCCTGTCCGTCGGCGCACGTCCACGGCGCGGCGGGATCGAGTATGGTGTCATTCGCCACGATCGGCGCGCTCACGATGGGCGCTTCCTCGGCTGTCTTGTTCCGAGGCGCGGGCGAGCACGCCGCAAGCACACACACCATCACCAGAATGCGCCACACGGATCTGCCTCCTACGTCGCGTCGAACACGGACTTGAGATCGCGCTTCAGGATCTTGCCGTTGGCGTTGCGGGGCAGCGTCTCCGGCAGGAACACGATCTTGATCGGCACCTTGAACGCCGCGATCTTCTGCGCGACGTGGTGGCGCAGTTCCGCTTCGCTCACCTCGGCCCCCGGCTTCAGGTGCACGATGGCGCCGGGCTCTTCTCCGAGCGTAAGGTGCGGAATGCCTACCACCGCCGCGTCCATCACCGCCGGGTGGTCGTAGAGCGCGTTCTCCACTTCCACGCAGTAGATGTTCTCGCCGCCGCGGATCAGCATGTCCTTGGCGCGATCGACGATGTAGACGAAGCCTTCGTCATCGACCCGTGCGAGATCGCCGGTCTTGACCCAGCCATCGACGAACGTCTCGGCCGTCGCTTCGGGTTTGCCCCAGTAGCAGCGCACGACGGTGGGACCTTTGTAGTAGAGTTCGCCCACCTCGCCGACCGGCAGATCCTTGTCCCCCTCGCCAACGATGCGGACTTCGCCGGTGGCGCTCGGCGGGCCGCAGCTCGACGGGCGCAGGACGTAATCCTCGGCGGAGTTGGACGTGGCGGTCGCCGACGTCTCCGTCATGCCCCAGCCCTGGCCGGCATGAGCGTTCGGGAACGTCTGCTTGATGCGCTTGACCAGCTCCGGCGCAGACGGAGCGCCGCCGTAGGACACCGACTCGATGCTGGAGAGATCGAACTCGCCCGCGCGCGGATGTTCGATCACCTGCCACGCAATGGTCGGCACGCCGCCGATCTGGTTGATGCGTTCGCGCTCGATGAGGCCCAGCGCCTGCTCGGCATCCCACTTGCGCTGCAGCACGATCTTGGCGCCGCCGTACATCACCGGGATCATCACCGCGAAGCAGCCGGTGGCATGGAAGAACGGAACGCTCAGCAGGATCGCGCGCTGCGGGGCGTCCGGATCGGGCGCTGGCGGTTGTTCGCCGCGCCGCAGGAACGAACGCGCCTGCGCGGAGGCGGCGTTGAAGAAATTCGAGATGATGTTGCGATGGGTAACCACCGCGCCCTTCGGCTTGCCGGTGGTGCCGGAGGTGTAGAAGATCGTGGCGTCGTCGTCGGACGTCAGCGCCACGTGCGGCGGCTCTTCCGCCGGTAACGCATCCCATTCGGCCACTGCGCCCAGCACGCTTTCCAGCTTCACCACGCGGGGATCGGCGATCTCTTCAGCCGCGCGCGACACGAACATGCGCGCGAGCGCCGGACACGCATCGACGTGCTCGCGCACGCGCTCCCACCGCTCGTGATCGAGGATGGCGACCTTGGCGCCGGAATCCACCAGCCCGTATTCCAGTTCAGGCCCGGTCCACCACGCATTGAGCGGCGTGACGATGGCGCCGATCAGCGACGCCGCCCAGAACACCGCCGACCACTCCGGCAGGTTGCGCATGATGATCGCAACCCGGTCGCCCTTCACCACACCTTCGGCTTGCAGGCGCTTCGCGAACGCCGCGACTGCCTTGCCGTGAGTGGCGAAAGTCACGCGCTCGCTCTCGTAGACGAGGTAGGTCTTGTCGGCGTGCGCCTTGCCCAGCTCCCAGACCGACGCCAGGGTCGCCGGCGCGTTCTTCCAGATTTTCATCCGCACGCCGCGAATCACGGCCTCGTCGATCTCGAACAACCCATCGGGCTGGTTGATCAGCGCATGCGCCTCGGTCACCGACATGGCTGGAAAACTGGGCGGAAGGGTCGCCTCGGACGTCATGCACGTTTCTCCCCGGGGTATGGTCGCGATGCTGGAGGAACGCTGTTGGCCGCGTTCTTGACGGTCTTATCAGCATGGCTTCGGGAGGAAGGAAACCCTTCGGCGCTGCTCAGGTGTGGAGGACGCCTTCAGCGACGACAACGGCCGCGCCGCCGATCTCGCCGGAGACGAGCTTGCCGCCTTCCATGACGATCTGCAGCTCGATGCGGCTGGGGCGGCCCATCTCGACGCCCTGATCGATGATGAAGTCGTGGGTTCCGTCGCCGAGGCCTTCGTGATCGGCGAGCGCGCCCGCGAGGCACGCCGTCGCGGAACCCGTTGCGGGATCCTCCGCGATGCCGAGGCCGGGCGCGTACATCCGCGCGCGCAGGCCATCACCAGCAGGCGCGTACAGGAAGACCGCCGCGTGCGCGCCGGTGACGTGGTGGTCGAAGCTTGCGCTCGGCCTGGCGCGCGCGAGCGCGTCGAGCGACGCGATCGGGATGAGATTGAAGGCGCCGCCGACCGCGCGCAGCGACGGCGCGTGGCGGCCAAAACCGATGTCCGCCGGCGCCAGCCCAAGCGCCTCCGCTGCATCAGCATGGGAGAGGCCGGTTCCGACAATGGCCGGCAGGCGCGGCAGGCGAAAGCGCGCGTAACCCGCCCGCTCGCCGCGCCGTTCGGTGACACACGGCACGATGCCGACGCCCTCCTCCAGCCCGAACGCGGCGGCGGTCTCATGGCCGTCCAGCAATGACAGCAGCACCGCCGTGCCCACGGTGGGGTGGCCCGCAAACGGCAACTCGGCGCCGGGGGTGAAGATGCGCAGCTTCGCGCGATGGTGTGCCTCGTCTGGCGGCAGCACGAACACCGTTTCAGAGAGATTGAATTCCCGCGCGATCGCCTGCATGCGTGCATCGTCGAGGCCGGCGGCCTCGGTCACCACAGCAAGCTGGTTGCCCGCGAGTGGCCTGTCGGTAAAGACGTCGAGGACGTAATACCGGCGGCTCACTTCGTCTCCTTGGTCTGGTTGAGCTCCTCGTCGAGCGACTGGTTGATCAGCCGCATTTCGAGATCCATCTCCGCCGCATCGACCTCACTCATGTCGAGCAGCGTTTTCTCAAACACCATCTCCATGCGGGTCAGCACGTGGCGCGCGTCGGCGCCGCGCTTTTCCGATTGCTGCTCATGCAGACCTAGAAACGTCTCGGCGACGAATACCGCTTTCGGAAGGTGATAGGTGAACA
>JANNVF010000485.1:0-1776 GCA_031414315.1 Hyphomonadaceae bacterium
CGGACCCGCGCGCCCTGCTGCGCAAGAGGTTCTTCGATGTCCGCTGACCAGGCGCCTCATGTGTTCGTGATTGCCGAGGCAGGCGTGAACCATAACGGTTCGCCGGAACTTGCGATGCGCCTGGTCGACGTCGCCGCCGAGGCGGGCGCCGACGCGATCAAGTTCCAGAGCTTCCGCGCCGACAGCCTGGTCGGCCGCGCCGCGCCGCGGGCCGAGTACCAGAAGCGCAACCAGCCCGGTGAGGTCTCGCAGCACGCGATGCTCAAAAAGCTGGAACTGAGCGAGCAGGTGCAGCGCGAGCTGAGCGAGCGTTCGCGCAGCCGCGGCATCGAATTCATGTCGTCACCGTTCGACGCCCGCAGCCTGGATTTTCTCGCCACCGGCATCGGCGTGAAGCGCATCAAGATCGGCTCCGGCGAAATCACCAACGCGCCGCTGCTGCTGCACGGCGCGCGCACCGGCCTGCCGACCATTCTTTCCACGGGCATGAGCACGCTGGAGGAAGTCGAAGCCGCCCTGGGCGTACTCGCATTCGGCTACACGGACGCCGGCGGGCCGCCAGGCGGGGCCGCTTTCCGCGCTGCCTTCGCTTCCGCGCGGGGAAGCGCCGCGCTGCGGGAAAAGGTATCGCTACTGCATTGCACCACCGAATATCCGGCGCCGGCGAACGACATCAACCTGCGCGCCATGGATACCCTGCGCGAAAAGTTCGGCCTGCCAACCGGATTTTCGGACCACAGCGAAGGCATTGCCGCCGCGATCGCCGCGGCGGCGCGGGGCGCCGTCATCATCGAAAAGCACTACACGCTCGACCGGACGATGCCCGGGCCGGACCACAAGGCCTCGCTGGAGCCGGCGCAGCTTGCGCAAATGATCGCCGCGATCCGTGTCGCCAGCGCCGCGCTCGGCTCGGCGCACAAGGAACCGGCGCCCTCCGAACTCGGCAACCGGGCCATTGCGCGCCGCAGCTTGGTGGCCGCGCGCGACATTCGCGCAGGCGAGCCGTTTTCGGCGGACGATATCGCGGTCAAGCGCCCGGGCGGCGGCATTTCGCCGATGAAGTTCTGGGACTGGGTCGGCAAGCTTGCCGAGCGCGATTAACGGAAGGACGATCCGTTGTGAGCAAAGAACAGGCCGTAATCGTGATCGGCGCGGGCGGCCATGCGAGGGTCCTTCTGGACGTGCTTGCGCGCAGCGGCGTCGCCGTCGCCGGACTGACTGACGCGGATCCGGCCAAGCATGGCAAACTCCTCGCCGGGGTCCCCATCCTGGGGGGTGACGGCGTCCTCGACAAGCATCCTCCCAGTCTGACCATTCTCGTCAATGCAATGGGATCCACGGAATCCATGACCACGCGGCAGGCGGTTTTCGAGCGCTTGAAGGCGGCCGGCTACGGCTTTCTGACGGTCGCCCATCCATCGGCGGTGATCGCACCCGATGCGGTGCTCGGCGAAGGGGTCCAGGTGATGGCCGGCGCAATCGTCCAGCCTGGCGCGAGGATCGGCGCAAACAGCATAGTAAATACCGGTGCGCAGGTGGACCACGACTGCATCGTCGGTGCGCACGTGCATCTGTCGCCGGGTGTCTCGCTTTCGGGCACGGTGACGGTGGGCGACGGCAGTCATGTCGGAACTGCCGCCACGGTGGTGCAGGGTCTGCGTATCGGCTGCGGCTGCCTGGTGGCCGCGGGCGCGGTTGTGACAAAGAGCGTCGCCGATGGCGAGCGCGTCGCGGGCGTTCCGGCCCGGAGGATCAGGAAATGAGCGCCTGGGCGCG
>JANNVF010000486.1:0-2622 GCA_031414315.1 Hyphomonadaceae bacterium
CCGCCACACCCCTCCTGGCCCACCCGTCGTAGCGCGCGCCGTACCGCCGGCTTCCCGCCGGCAGGGGTGCAAATTTCGCAGGCTTGTGCCGCTCCCGGCTGGAAGCCGGCGCAACGGAGGTGAAAAACGCACCGCGACTCGGCGGGCGCCGGCGCGCGCCTAGATCTTTTCGCTGACGCGGATCGCGATCCTGCAACCAAGTTTGATCGCGCCGGAGAGGACGCCGAAGCCCGGCGCGTTCTTGGCGCCTTCGTTGATGGCGGTGTCGCGGTGCTCCAACTCATCGGCGCGGAACTTCTCGACGATGCCCTTCAGTTCAGCGTCGACGCCATCAAGCGCCTTGATCTGCGCGGCGTAGTGTTCCTCGATCGCCTCTTCCACCGCCGCCGTGCACGCATGCGCCGCCTTCTCGCCCATCAGCGCGGTGGCGGCGCCGAGGCCGAACCCCATCAGCCGCCACACCGGCGCCATCGCGGTGGGGCGCACGCCGCGCTCGACGATGAGGCGGTCGAAGGTTTCCAGATGGGTCTGCTCGCCCTCTTCCATCTCGGCGATCAGATCGGTGATGCGTTCCTTGTCGGCCTGGTTGCGGAACACCGCGAGCTGGCCGCGATAGATCTGCACCGCGCCGAACTCGCCGGCGTGATCGACCCGGATCATCTCATGAAGGCGCCGTTCGGCCGCGCCGTCGCCGGGCGCCATCGGGCGGGTGCGTTCAGTCATTGTCGGTTCTCGCGATCGGCGTGGCCGCAGCGAAAAAACTCAACGCCGCCAGCGCCAGCGACACAAGCGCATTCCACCCCGCCATCGAGAGCTGCACCACCGGATCGCGCCACGCCGCTTCATCGCAGGGCACGGCGCGCACGGCGCCGGTCAACGCTTTCGTAATGTCCTCGACAGTCAGCGCACTGTTGGAGACGTTCGTGCAGGTCGTCGGCCCCGGCCAGAACTTCCACTCGACGCCGGCGTGGTAGGTCGCCACCGCGAAGCTCACCAGAAACGCCCCGCCGAGCAGCGCACAGACCGCGCGCGGCAGGAACGGGCTGTTCCACACGCGCGGCAGAACAAGGCCCGCCGCCGCGATGGTGATCGCCGCCCAATAGACCTCGCGCTGACGCATGCAGAGCGAGCACGGCCGGTACCCGAACGCCTCGAACGCATGCGCGCCGGCCAGCATTGCTGCAGATGCGAGCAAGGCGACAACAACCCAGTGACGATTGAGAGAAGCGATCATCGCCGGACCCTACCCCACCACCGCACCGGCTCCGACGCGGCGGGGCGCCGCAAGCTGATCCAGGAGTCAGTGCAGCATTGTGGCCGCGACCACGCCGCCGACCAGCACCACCGCCACCCCGGCCGAGACCATGCCGATCCGCTTCTCGATCACCGGCGCCAGCGCCGGCCCGAACTTCTTGAACAGCCACGCCACCACGAAGAACCGGATGCCCCGCGTCACCACCGAGGCGGCGATGAACACCGGCAGCGAAAACTGCATTGCGCCAGAGATGATCGTCACCAGCTTGAACGGGATCGGCGTCAGGCCCTTGAGGAAGATGAACCAGACGCCCCACTTGTCGTAGAAGGCGCGAAGCTCCGTTTCCTTCCCGCCATAGCCGAACAGCGAGATGATGAAGTTGCCCACCGTCTCGAACAGGAAAAAGCCGATCGCATAGCCGAGCAGCCCGCCGAGCACCGAGGCGATGGTGCACACCAGCGCATAGCGCGCCCAGCGTTCAGGCCGCGCCGTCGCCATCGGCCCCAGCATGATGTCCGGCGGCAGCGGGAAGAACGAGCTTTCCGCAAACGAGATCACCGCCAGCGCCGGCTCCGCGCGGGGGCCAGCGGCGAGTTCGAGGAGTTTCCGGTAGGCTTGGCGAAGCATCGGTCGCGCTTAGCCTGCGCCGGGCGGGGCGTCCATCACGCCCGCCATCGCATGCCGGCGAATTGACAGGCAGGGCGCACCCCGTGCTACCGCTCCCCCGCCTGGCCGATTGGCGGAATTGGCAGACGCGGCAGACTCAAAATCTGTTGCCCGTGAGGGCGTCCCGGTTCGACCCCGGGATCGGCTACCAGGCATCATGCGCGGCGCACCCCGGCGGCGGCCAGCCGTGCGAGGCGGCGCACGCCCTCCAGGAACGCAGCCTCGGTCTCTGCTTCGTTGACCAACGCCTTTGCCGCCGACGCCACAACCGCAGCGAAAGCGTCGGCATCCCCGTCGAGGCAGGCCAGATCGATCTCGCCGGTTTTGGCGGCCTCTTGGGCGCGCCGGGCGATGAGCGCGCGGAAGGACCGGTCGAGGTCAGCGGCGATCTCGGCGGTCAGCGCCGCATCCGCGGTGAGGATCTCGGCGCCGTGCGGCGAAGCGTGGAGCAGCGGAAAGATATCCGCCTCCTTCCCGCGCATCGTATACTCGAGGTTCTCGGCGAAACTTGCGCCTTCCCGCCACGCGCCTGTGGCGCGCTGGATCGCGGTGGTGCGCATCCGGTCGGCGAGCGAGCGCAGCACGTCCGGCTTCGAGCGGAACACGAGATAGAGCGCCGGCCGCGAGACACCCGCCTCCGCCGCGATGTCCGCCATCGAGGCGCGGCGATAGCCGTAACGAGCAAACACCGCCTGCGCCGC
>JANNVF010000487.1:0-3210 GCA_031414315.1 Hyphomonadaceae bacterium
TTCACCTCGATGTACGGAAACGTGTGCGCACCGCATTTCTTGCCAATCAGCAAGCTGTCGCATTGCGTGTAGTTGCGGGCGCCGGCCGCGGATTTCTCCACCTTGACCAGCCCGCGGTAGCTGTTCTGGCCGCGGCCGGCGCTGATGCCTTTGCTGATGATCTTCGACTTGGTGTTCTTGCCGATGTGGATCATCTTGGTGCCGGTGTCGGCCTGCTGGCGGTGATGGGTCAGCGCGACGGAATGGAATTCACCGGTGGAGTCATCGCCTAGCAGCACGCAGCTCGGGTATTTCCAGGTGATCGCCGAGCCGGTTTCCACCTGCGTCCAGCTGACCTTGCTGCGTGCGCCACGGCATTCGGCGCGCTTGGTGACGAAGTTGTAGATGCCGCCCTTGCCGTTTTCGTCGCCGGGATACCAGTTCTGCACGGTGGAATACTTGATCTCCGCGTCGTCCATCGCGACGAGTTCAACCACCGCCGCGTGCAGCTGGTTTTCCTCGCGCATCGGCGCGGTGCAGCCTTCGAGGTAGGAAACGTAGCCGCCCTTGTCGACGATGATCAGCGTGCGCTCGAACTGGCCGGAGCCCTGCGCGTTCATGCGGAAGTAGGTGCTCAACTCCATCGGGCAGCGCACGCCCGGCGGCACGAAGACGAACGAACCGTCGGAGAACACCGCGCCGTTCAGCGTGGCGAAAAAATTGTCCGTCGTGGGCACCACGGAACCCAGGTACTTCTTCTCCAACTCCGGATGCTCGCGGATCGCCTCGCTCATCGAGCAGAAGATCACGCCCGCCTTGGCCAGCTCATCCTTGAACGTGGTGATGACGCTGACGCTGTCGAACACCGCGTCCACCGCGATGCGCGGCGCGCCTTCCACGCCCAGCAGCGTTTCGGCCTCGCGCAGCGGGATGCCGAGCTTCTTGTAGGTTTCGAGGATTTCGGGATCGACCTCGTCGAGGCTCTTGTACTTGGCGCCGTTCTTCGGCGCGGCGAAATACGTGGCGTCCTGATAGTCGATCTTCGGATAGCGGACCATCGCCCACGTCGGCTCGGTCATGGTCAGCCAGCGACGGTAAGCGTCGAGGCGCCAGTCGAGCATCCACTGCGGCTCGTCCTTCTTGGCCGAGATGAAGCGGACGGTGTCTTCGCTCAGGCCGCGCGGCGCGAACTCCTGCTCGACGTCGGTGACGAAGCCGGCGGAATACTTTTCCGCTTCCAGGCCACGCACCGCATCCACGGTGGCGAGATCGATGCCTTCCTTGGCCATCACGCCGCCCCCGCCAGCAAGCGCGCCCGCGCCGAAGTCAGCGCTGCGACCGCGCGCGCCACGTCGTCTTCCGTCGAAGCCCAGCCGAAGCTTGCGCGCAACGCACAGCGCGCGAGCGCTGCCGGCACGCCCATCGCCGCGAGCACGCGCGACGACTTCACCTTGCCCGACGAACACGCAGCCCCGGAACTCAGCGCCACGCCGTCAAGATCGAGCGCGATCAGCGCCGTCTCCGCAGCGAGACCTGGCAGCGCGAACAACGATGTGTTGGGCAGGCGCGGGGCGCCCGCGCCGAAGATCGTCGCGTCGGGATGCGCCTCGAGAAGCAGCGCCTCGAACTGATCGCGCATTTGCGCAACGCGCACGCGCTCGACGCCAATATCATTCAGCGCCGCCGCGAAGCCTGCGACGGCCGCAACGTTTTCCGTGCCCGGCCGCCGCCCTTGTTCCTGCCCGCCGCCGCGCCGCGTGATGGCGAACGGCGCGCCGGGCGACAGCACGAGCGCGCCGGCGCCCGCCGGTCCGCCCGCCTTGTGGCTGGAGACGACGAGGTACGACGCATCGAGCGCGCCCAGATCGACATCGATCCGCCCCAGCGCCTGCGCCGCGTCCACGAGCAGCAGCCCGCCCGCCTCGCGCACCCGTCGTGCGACTTCGGCGATCGGCTGGATCACGCCGGTTTCGTTGTTGGCCAGCATCACCGCGACAAGCGGGCGATCGGCGCCAGCGAGGGCGCGGTCGAAGCTTTCCAGATTGATCACGCCGTCGGCGCGGCAGGCGATCGTGCGCACGGGCTTCGTCGCTTCCCACAGCGCGTCGTGTTCGATCTCGGAGACGATCACGTCCCCGTACGCGCCGCGCGCCGCGTCGAGCGCGAGATGCAGCGCTTCCGTGGCGCCGCTGGTGAAGATCACGTCGCGCGCCCGTGCGCCGACCGATCGCGCCACCTGCTCGCGCGCGGTTTCCAGCACCGCCTTCGCGGCGCGTCCGGCGCGATGCACCGACGAGGGATTGCCGCCCTGCGCCAGCGCACGCGCCACCGCATCCGCGGCCTGCGGGCGGATCGGCGCGGTGGCGTTGTAATCGCAATAGGCGATGGCCCTGGCTTTGAAGGCGGGGGTCATCGGATCATTCCGCCATCATGGCGCTCAGCGCCGGGGCGCCGCTGCGTCCGCGCACGCGGTTTTCGAGCACGTCTTCCAGTGTCACGCCAGCGAGGAAGCCGTAGATCTGGCGGCCCAGTTCGTCCCACAGGTCGTGGGCGATGCATTTGCCGGCCTTGCCCTGGCAGCTCTTGATCGCGCCGTCCTTGCAGCGCGTCGCCTTGATCGGTTCGTTGACGGCGCAGATCACGTCGGCGATCCGCACTTCCGCCGCCGGGCGCGCCAGCCGGTAGCCGCCGCCGGGGCCACGCACGCCCGCCACGAGCCCCGCCCGGCGCATCCGCGCGAACAGCTGTTCCAGATAGGACAGCGAAATCGCCTGCCGCTCGGAGATCTCCTGCAGCGGCACGGCGCGCTCGGCCCCGCCGCTGGCGGCGAGATCGGCGAGCGCCATGACGGCGTAGCGGCCCTTTGAGGTCAGTCTCATGTGCGCACCGGGTCGATCTGCGGAAAAACTCGCATCCGGCGTGACCGGCATGTTAGGTCACGCTTCGAAATCAGACCGTACAGGTAGGATGTCCTACTAATTTGGTCAAGAATTCCGCTCCCCTCCCTTTTCCGCCCTTCAAGAGAGTTTCATGCCTGAAGTCATTTTTGCCGGCCCGTCCGGCCGCGTCGAAGGCCGCTATGCGGAGCCCAAGCGGGAAAACGCCCCGATCGCGCTCATCCTGCACGCCCACCCCCGCGCCGGCGGCTCGATGCAGGAACGGGTGACCGTCCAGCTCTTCCAGATCTTCACCCGTTTCGGGTTTGCGACCCTGCGCTTCAACTACCGCGGC
>JANNVF010000488.1:0-3130 GCA_031414315.1 Hyphomonadaceae bacterium
GCCGTCACCGCAAAGAACCGGGGCGACGGCGCACCTGACGCCGACATGAAGAAAGTCCTCGATGCGCTTGCCGCGCTGGGCGCGAAACCGGTGGAGGAGTTGTCTCCCGTCGAGGCCCGTGCGCAGCCGTCACCGGCGGACGCCGTGAGCACGCTTCTGCGTGAGGACGGCAAGGACCCCACGCCGACGCTCAACGTCGTCACCCGTGATTTCGAAATTCCGGGCCCTGCGGGCGCCATCTTGGCGCGGCTCTACACACCGGAGAGCGACCCGCAGAAAACCCGCCCTGTGCTGGGCTACTGGCACGGCGGCGGCTGGGTGATCGCCAATCTCGATGTGTACGACGCAAGCCCCCGCTCGATCGCCAGAGGCGCCGACTGCATCGTGGTCTCGTTCCATTATCGCCAGGCGCCGGAGAACAAGTTTCCAGCAGCGCACGAAGACGCCATCGCCAGCTACACATGGCTGGTCGATCACGCCGCCGACTTCAACGGAGACCCCACCCGCATCGCGATCATGGGCGAGAGCGCCGGCGGCAACCTCGCCGCGAACGTGGCGATCGCCGCGCGCGACCTGGGCCTGCCCGCGCCCGTTCACCAGGTGCTGGTGTACCCCGTTGCGGGCGCCGACATGACGCTGGAGTCCTACGTCGAGCACGCCCACGCCAAACCGCTGAGCAAGGCCGGCATGGAATGGTTCGTTTCACACGTGTTCGCCGATCCCTCGCAGGCGCGTGATACGCGGATCGATCTCGTGAACGCCAATCTCGCGGACCTGCCACCCACGACGATCGTCAGCGCGGAAATCGATCCGCTCCGTTCGGAAGGCGAACTGCTGCACCAACGACTGAAAGCGGCCGGCGTCGATGTGGAGCATCGGACCTACATGGGCGTCGCGCACGAGTTCTTCGGCATGGGCCTCGTCGTGCACGACGCAAAGGAAGCCGAAGGTTTCGTCGCACACAATCTGAAGAAGGCGTTCGGAACGGCGATCCTGCCAATCTGACTACTCTTCCAGTTCGACATCCCAGTAGAGGTAGTCGACCCATGTTTCGTGCAGGTGGTGGGGCGGAAAGCGCCGTCCCATTCCCTGCAGTTCGTGCATGTTCGGGCGGCGCGGCCGGTGCGGCAGATGCATGCCGATCACGCGCAGCGAGCGGCCACCCTTGCGCAGATTGCACGGCCCGCACGCGGTGACGATGTTTTCCCACGTCGTGCGCCCGCCACGCGAGCGCGGGATGAGATGATCGAAGGTCAGATCGTTGATGTCGCCGCAGTACTGGCAGTGGAAGCCGTCGCGCAGGAACACGTTGAACCGGGTGAACGCCGGCGGCCGGTCCTGGCTGACGTATTCGCGCAGCGAGATCACCGACGGCAGCTTCATGGTGAAACTGGGCGAATGCACCTCGAAGTCGTACTCGGCGATGACATCGACACGCTCGAGGAAGACGGCCTTGACCACCTCCTGCCACGGCCACAGCGACAGCGGGTAGTACGACAGCGGCCGATAGTCGGCGTTCAGGACGAGGGCGGGATGGCCCGATGGGGGTGCACTAATGACCTGCATCGCCGCCTCCCGAACCGGAGCGGGGCGAGGTCAGGCCTGCCTGCCTGAAAGGCAAAGGACCGGCGGCCGCGGAGATCGTCGGGGTGAACCTGAAGACTCATCCTCCTGCACCCTGAGGCTACCGCAGTTGGCCTCCCGGTGCGAGCGGAACATGCCTGATTCTCGTTACGGGGTTACGACAACGACCGTAGTCGTCCTGCCAGCGCGGCCTTCAGGAAGTCGCCGCCCAGCGCCAGCCCAGCGGGCCCAATGGAATGCGGGACACCGTAGGAAATATGCCACTGCGCGCCCAAACCTGCCGCCGCGAGCCCGTCAGCGGCGTCAAACAGCGCCGGGACCGGGATCACGTCGTCCTGATCGCCGTGCACCAGCAGGATCGGCGGCTTGCCCCGCGCCTCCTCCTTGAGCTTGCCCGGAGACGCCAGCGCGCCTGAAAAACCCAGGATCGCGCCCACGCCCGCCCGCCGCACACCCACATGCAGCGCCATCATCGTGCCCTGGCTGAAGCCGACCAGCGCCAGCCGCTCCGGGCCGATCTGGTAGCGCTCCAGTTCGCGGTCGATAAACCTGTTGAGCGGAACCATCGCCCGCGTGACACCCGCATCGAGTTCACGCGGATCCATCCGCGACAGCGGAAACCACTGGTAGCCGCCCGGCGCCATCGCCACCGGTTCGGGCGCGTTGGGCGACACGAACTGCGTGTTCGGCAGCGCCTTGGCCCAGTACGGCGCGAGCGAAATCAGGTCGGCGCCATTGGAGCCATAGCCGTGCAGCAGCACCACGAGGCTGGTGGGTTTGCCGCCGGCAGCGGGCGGCATGCGGGGACCGTCGATGTTTCCGAGCATGGGCGGGGTTGTAGGGCCGATGATGCGAAGCGCAATCCGCCCGTGCGATTTCCGGGGCGTCCGAAAACATGACGCTGGCTGTCAGGTATGGACCGCTATCGTGAGGCGGCAGCAAGGGGCGAGCGATGGGCAATCCGGGCGATTTCGATTTTCTCGCGGGCGAATGGCACATCAGCCACCGCCGGCTCACCGCGCCCGGCGTATGGGATGCGTTCGAGGGTGAAGCGACGTGCTGGACCATTCTCGGCGGCGTCGGCAGCGTCGAGGAACTGCGCATCCCGGTCAGGGATTTCAGCGGTATGGGCCTGCGCCTGCTCGACCTCTCCACCGGCGCCTGGTCCGATCACTGGGCCAACGGAAAAAGCGGCGTGCTCTCGACGCCCGCGCAGACCGGCCGTTTCGAGAACGGCGTCGGCACGTTCCACGCCGATCACATGGACGGCGAGACGCCGCTCAAGGTGCGCGGCACGTGGGATCGGGTCACGCCGACGTCGTGCCGCTGGTTTCAATCCGTCTCGCGCGACGGCGGACAGACGTGGGAAGAAAACTGGACGATGGACTGGACGCGCGCGTGAGCGCCTACCCCGGCATTTTCTCGAACACCATCTTCGTGCGGTCGATCGGCGCCCATGGCTGCGCCGAGCACACGTAGAGTGCGCCGCCGGGCTTCAGCCAGCTCGGATCATCGAGGCTGCCTGCCTTCACCACCACCATCGCGC
>JANNVF010000489.1:0-1502 GCA_031414315.1 Hyphomonadaceae bacterium
CAGATGTCGCCGCGCTCGACGGTCCGTCCGGCACGGACCACGACTTCACCGATCTGCACGCCTGGGCGGAGGTTTACCTGCCGGGCGCCGGATGGATCGGGCTCGATCCCACGTCCGGACTGCTGACCGGTGAAAGCCACATCCCGCTGGCGGCGACACCCCACTACCGCAACGCCGCGCCGATATCCGGCGTGGCCAGCGCCGCGAACGTGGAGTTCGCGTTCGACATGCAGGTCACGCGCGTGGCCGAGCATCCGCGCATCACCAAGCCGTTCTCCGAAGAGGCCTGGGCAGCACTCGATGCGCTCGGTCATGGGGTCGATGCGGCGCTGACAGAAGGTGACGTGCGCCTGACAATGGGCGGCGAGCCGACCTTCGTCTCCATCGACGATTTCGAGTCGCCCGAATGGAACACCGAGGCCGTCGGCGGCCTGAAGCGCGAGCGCGCGGACCAGCTGATCCGCCGTCTGCGCGACCGCTTCGCGCCAGGTGGCTTCCTGCACTACGGCCAGGGCAAATGGTATCCCGGTGAAAGCCTGCCCCGCTGGACGTTCTCGCTCTACTGGCGGCGCGACGGTAAGCCGATCTGGAAGGACGACAGCTTGATCGCCGCGGAGGGCGCCGATTGCGATGTTGGCCCGGCCCACGCGGAAAAGCTGCTGAAAACGATCGCCGGCCGATTGAAAGTCGATCCGGGTAACGTGGTCCCGGCGTACGAAGATCCCGCCGCGTGGATCATCAAGGAAGGCAATCTTCCCGAAAACGTCACGCCGGAAAACTCCAAACTGAATGACCCCGAGGAGCGCCAGCGCATTGCGCGGGTATTCGGGCGTGGCCTGACGGAACCTGCCGGCTACGTGCTTCCGATCCAGAGCTGGCAGGCGAAAAGCGCGGGCAAGCGGTGGCGTTCGGAAGCGTGGAAGTTGCGGCGCGACCACGTCTACCTCGTGCCCGGTGATAGTCCAGTGGGCTTTCGCCTCCCGCTCGGTGCGCTGCCGCATGTGCCGCCGTCGCAATACCCGCACATCTATTCGGCCGATCCCACCGAAGAGCGCGGGACGCTGCCCGAAGCGAACACGCTCGACACGGAAACGCGCGCGCAACCGACCGCGCACTTCACTGCGGATGAAGGCGTCCGTCAGGATCGCAACGAGCAGACCTTCAAGGAAGTCGATGGCGTCGTGCGCACGGCGCTGAGCGTTGAACCTCGCGACGGTCGTTTGTGCGTGTTCATGCCGCCGGTGGAGCGCATGGAGGATTACCTCGACATCGTGTCCGCTGCAGAAGCTGCGGCGAAGGCGCTCGGCAAGCCTGTGCACATCGAAGGTTACGCGCCACCCGCCGATCCGCGCATGAACGTCGTACGCGTGGCGCCAGATCCCGGCGTGATCGAAGTGAACATTCACCCGGCGTCGAACTGGGCCGAATGCGTGGCGACGACGGAAGCGATCTACGCCGAGGCGCGCCTCGCCCGGCTCGGCGCCGACAAGTTCATGATCGAC
>JANNVF010000490.1:0-7272 GCA_031414315.1 Hyphomonadaceae bacterium
GTCACCTGCCCTCGACAGCGCCACCCTGCTGGAAGGCGCCGCGCTGACGGACTATGACGGAGAAACGTTGCGCGCGAGTCTCGCGGCCAGCCCTGCGCCGAGTCTGGCCGATGCACGCGCGCTGGGCCCGGCAGGCGAGCCACTCGCGGCGCTGCTTGACGCCCATGAAGGAACCCATGCCGTGCTGATCAGCGAAACGCCGCTTCGCATTCTGGTAGTCAACATGCCGAGCCTTGCCGCAGGCCCCGACGTGACGCTGCAGCTGACGCTGCTGCACAAGCTCGCCGTCGCTGCGGGCGCACCGAGATGATCCACGCCGCCCAGGCCTTCGACACCGCCGCGCGTCACGCTCTTGTTGCGGAAGCCAACATCGCGCCATCGGTGCACAACATCCAGCCGACGCGATTCCGCTTTGCCGACGACGGCGCCATCGCGGTGCTCGAGGATCGCAAGCGCAGACTGCCGGTCGCGGATCCGTCTGGGGCCGACACCTGGAGAAGCCTAGGCGCGGCGAGCGAAGGCCTGTCGATCGCTCTTTCGGCGCGCGGGTTTGCCACGAACGTGGTGTGGATGGACGTCGTCGAAGGCGCCATCGCCCCGCGTCAGGTGGCGCGTGTCACGATTGCGGGAGATGCTGCGCCCGATCGCCTGCGCGCTTTCGTGCCGCAACGCGCCACGTGGCGCGGCGCGTTCGCGGCAAAGGATGCGGCGGCCACCAAGGGACTGGACGGCCTGCGCGCGACGACCGATCTCCAGCTCGTGGAAGGCCGCAGCGCAATCGCCGACATCGCCAGGCTTTACGATACCACCAGCCTCCTCACGTTGCGCGATACCGCCTACCGCGCTGAACTCCGATCCTGGATGCGCCTCGGCCGTCTCAACCGGAACTGGGGGCGCGACGGGCTCAACGCGCACGCCATGGCGCTGTCCACGTTCGAGGCGGCCGGCGCCGACGTTGTTCTAGGCAAGCGCATGTTTCCCACGCTCGACAGGATCGGGCTGGCCGGCCCGCTGATCGCGGAGGGCGCCAAGGTGCGCAGCGCCGCAGCGATCGGCCTCTTTCACCGATCCGCCGATGAGCACGACTTTGAAGTCGGCCGCCGATTCTACCGGCTCTGGCTGGAGATCACGACGGCTGGGCTTTGCCTGTGTCCGATGTCGGTGCTGGCCGACACACCGGCGACGGCGACGCAGCTGAAAGCGCAGTTCGGCGTCGATCCCGCGCGCAAGCTCGTCAATGTGTTCCGCATCGGCATTCGCCCGGCACACGCCAGGCCGCCCAGGCGCGCGCGGCTGCCCGCCTGGGATCTGCTCGTCTGAACGCCGTCACAACAGCTTGAGATATTCCAGCAGCGCGGCTTTTTCCTGGGCGCTCAACTGCTCGAAGTCCGTCTCGTGGCCACGGTTGGACAAGCCGAGCTGCGTTGTGTCGATCAGCGCGGGCGCGGAAAACGGCGCGTATTCTGGCGGGTAGACATAGCGGCCGCGCGCATCGACCTGCCCGTCGATACCGACGGTCGCCAGATTGAGCCGATGCCCGCCCGCCATGAATTGCGCCGGTCGCTCTGTCGGTGTCAGCAGCTGGCGCAGCGTGGGCACCGAGCCATTGTGCAGGTAGGGCGCGCTCATCCACACGCCGGTCAGCAACGGCGCGGCGTAGCCGCCGTTGGCGCGCGCGGTGATGAGATCGCCGTAGGAAGAGTCTTTCACGGCCGCCGCCAGATCCGGCGTGAACGCGGCGCCGCGTGTGGGGTCGGTATCGTAGGGCGCGATCCGGTTGGGGAAGGACTGCAGCCGTGGATGCGCAAGGCTATCATCGTAGGCGCCATGGCAGGACGCACAGCGCGCCCCATACACGCCCTGCCCCCGCGCCGCCTTCGCGGTGTCGATGGCGCCAGGATAGCGCGGCGCGGTGTAGGCGTTGAAGAAGCGGAACACGTCCTTCGCTTCATCAAGATGTCCGCGCGCGCGATCGGGATGCACGCCCATGCTCGGTACGGTGAAGAACGCCGTCACCACGGCGAGACCATCGAGATGCACGTCGGTGATGTCGGCGCGCTGCATCGGGCGATCGGTCGGCGCACCGGCGGGGGCATAGGCGCCGTCATACAGCAGCGACGTGCGAAACCCGCGATCGCCGAGATCGGGGATCGCGGTGAAGCCGCGCTGCGATGCGTGCGCATCGGACGGCAGCACCGCAAGCTGCATCTTCAGCGCCGCGACGCCGTTGGTGAGCCCCGGCGCGCCGTTGATGAACGGCAGCGGCCCCTGCCCAGCGGCGGCGAGGCGCGCCATGCGCGTCTTCACGCGCGGCAGCACGAAGCCGCGCAAGGTTTTCAACTCAGCGGCGGTGGTTTCCGGAAACACCTGCGTCACCGCCTGCAGGAGTGCGTCAGTATTGGCGCCATAGGCCGCGAATGCGCGATAGACCGCCTGCACATACGCTTCCAGATCGAGCGACGTGTTAGGTGCGCCGAGCCACGCCGTGCCGGTGCGCGGCGTACCCTGCGCATCGTAGGTGACGCCGGCATGGCAGCTTGCGCAGCCGAGGTTGGCGACCGTGAGTTCGATGCGCGGCACGCGGCGCTCGATCACGCCGATGTTCATGCCGAGCGGGCCGGTCAGATGCGGTGGGGCAGCGCCAGCCGGCCAGTTGCCGATTGTCTCGGGGTAGAGAAAGCCGAAGCGTCGCAACACCACGCGCAACGTCTCCGCCGTCATCGGCGCGCCGGCGCCGTCATGCTCGGCCAGCACCAGTGCGGCGGCGGCGAGCCGCCACGGCACGGCGTGGGTTTCGAGCGCGTCGGTGTCGAGCGCGCCGAAATCTCCCACCGAGAACAGCACCGCACCGCGCGTCGCGCGATCGAGCGACGGCAAGTCGTACGCCGCCAGCGCGCTCGATGGCGCGCGGCCGTAGCCCCGGAGAAAATCGCGCACACCGCCCAGTGCGCAGGCCGACAGCAGCACCAGTGCGCCGAGCGCTGCCCAGGGTCGCAAGCTTTTCATGGCGTGACTCCACGCCGACTCAAGGCGAAAGCCAAGCCAATTCCCACGGCGAGCACGGCCACGCCAAACAACACGCCCGCCCGCACGTAGGCCAGCGACGACCACGTCATTGCCAGGCTCGCCGCCACGAACAGCAGTGGCAATACAGGATACAGCGGCGTGCGGAACGGACGCTCCACTGTCCTGAACCGATAGCGCAGCACTATCACGGCCAGGCCGCTGAGCGCCATGAAACTCCAGAACACCGGTGCGGTGTAGTCCACCAGCGTGGAGAATCCCTTGTACATCGCCGCGAGCGCCACGAGCGTCATTGAGACCGCGCCCTGCGCGAGATAAGCGGCGACCGGAATGCCGCGCGTCGCGTCCCAGCGCCCGAAGCGCGCGAGCGCGGGAAAGTCATGCGCGGCGGCGTACGTGGTGCGTCCGCCGACGATGATGGTCGCGTTGATCGAGGTGAACGCGGCGCAGGCGATGGCGATGGCGGTGAGCCAGCCGGCGTGGGGACCGAACGCGCGCGCCATCAGGTCTGCCGCCGGCGCAGTGCTAGCGGCCAGCGCCTCGATGCCAAGCCCGCGCCAGAACGCCCACGCCGCCAGCATGTAGAGCGCGGTGATGAGAAGGACGCTGATCACCAGCGCGCGCGCCATGCCGCGTCTGGGGTCGCGCACTTCCGCCGACATGGTGGCGATCTCGTTCCAGCCGCCGTACGCCAGCAGCGCGAACACGAGCGCATAGCCGAAGCCCGCGGGCGGCGGACCCGATGCGGCGGGGCTCGGGCTTGCCGGCGCCACGCCGTGCAGCACGATCCAGCCCGCGGCGACGACCATCATCGCTACGCCCGCCACCTCAAGGCCGGTGAGGACGAAATCGCCTTTGGAATTGCCGTCCATGCCGCGCAGGTTGAGCAGCGTGAGGCCGCCGACGGAGAGTGCCGCGTAGATCGCGCCGCCGCCGGGACCGAGCGGCAGGACCTCGTTGAGATAGTCGCCGAACACGAAGCCGAGCAGCGCGATGGAGCCGGTGTTGATGATCGCGAACCGCGACCAGGCGAAAGCGAACGCAACGGTGCGGCCGTAGGCGAGCTTCAGGAAGTGATAGTCGCCGCCCGCATTGGGAAATGTGGTGGCGAGTTCCGCGTAGCACAAGGCGCCGACGAGCGAGACGACCCCGCCCAGCGCCCACGCCAGGAACAGCCACTCGGTCGCGCCCGCATTCTCCGCCACCAGCGCGGGTGACTTGAAGATGCCGGCGCCGACGACCATCGCCACCGCGAGCATGACGACGTACGCTTCGCTGACGTGCGGGCGCGGCGCGGCGTCCTGCGACGGACCGGGTTCGGTCAAACGGCGACGAAGCCGATCGCCTTGTGCGAGCCATCGCAGAAGGGCTTGGTCTTCGACGCGCCACACCGGCACAGGAACACCGTGGCGCCGCGCTGCACGACGCGACCGCTGCCGGCGCAGAGTTCAAGGTTGCCCTCCACTTTCAGCGGACCGTTCGGCTGTGGCGACAGCGCGACTGGCCCGTCGCGCACGGCGAGCATATCGGTGGTTTTCGACTCCGGTTCACCGCTGGCGACGAAATCTATCTCATGGTGCGACCCGTCGCAGAACGGCTTGTTCTTCGACGCGCCACAGCGGCACAGCGTGGCGCGGTAGCCGATCGGTTCGCCGTTGAGCGTCATCGGCGCGTGCAGCGCGACCGGCCCGTTTTCGCGCAGCCGCGCCATGTTCACTTCCGGCGCGCCTTCCTGTGGCCCGCCGTCGTGACGCTCGTACTGTACCGCGCCGGAGGGGCACTGGTGCGCGACTTCGACGAGATGCGCGGCGTCCGTGTCGTCGGGGTGAATCCACGGGCCTTCGACGTTGGCAAGGAACGTGCGCGGCGCGCCGGTGACGCACTGGCGCGAATGAATGCACTTCCTGCCGTCGAAAATGACGGTGATCTTCTCACCACGCACGCGTTCTTCACTCATGGCGCCCTCCTCGTTCCCGGCTCAGGGTGTCAGCACCATGCGCCCGACCACCTTGCCGCCACGCAGGTCGTCGAGCGCGGCGTTGGCCTCGGCCAGCGGGCGGTCGCGCATGAGCGGCGGCGCGACACGGCCCTCGCGCATCAACGCCATCAGGTCGTTGGCCTCCTTCAGCGAGCCGACGTAGGAGCCCATCAGCGTCATCGCCTTGAACGGCAGGCTCGGGATCGGCAGCGGGATCGCGCCGCCGTAGAGACCGACCACCACGACGCTGCCGCCGCGCCGGATGGCGCCGATGCCGAAGCCCAGTGTCGCGGGCGCGCCGACGAAATCGATGGCGCCGACCACGTCGCCCCGCGCGATCAGCGCCTCCAGCGCCTTGGGGTCGGACGGGTCCACCGCTTCCGTGGCGCCGCGTTCGAGCGCGGTCTTGCGCGCCTGTTCGCTGACGTCTGCGGCGATGATCGGGCCGTCATGCAGCGCGACCGCCGCCGACAGTCCAGACAAGCCAACCCCGCCGAGGCCGATGAGCAGGATCGGCGCGCCCTTCTCGATGTTGGCGATCTTCAGATACGCGCTGTAGCCGGTAAGCCCCGAGCACATGGCCACGCCGCCGGCGCCGGGCGGAAGATTGCCGCACCCGATCAGCGCTTCGGCCACCGGCACGTGCACATAGTCGGCGTAGCCGCCGTGGATGCGGGTGCCGAGCCCCTGGTTGTTGGCGCACAGGTGCTGTTCGCCGCGCACGCAGGCCGCGCACTTCTGGCAGCCGATCCACGGGAACACGGCGACGCGATCGCCGACCTTCACCTTCGGATTCTGCTTTTTCGCATCGGGACCGAGCTCTTCGACGACGCCCTCGATCTCGTGGCCCATGATCAGCGGCAGCAGCGCATCGGGCAGCGCGACGGCGGGCGCGTCCTTGCCCATGTCGAACTTGCCGTCGTGGATGTGGACGTCGGAGTGACAGACGCCGCAGCCGGTGACGCGCACCCGCGCCTCGGCGCCCTTCAGCGGCGGGAGATCCACGGCGATGGCTTCCAGCGGCTTTCCGTAGGCGGTGACGGCCTGTCCGTGCATGTTTCTCTCCCTTGGTCTTCTGTATCCTAGCGGGGCGTCACAGCGCCGTCGCCCCCTTCCGTGCGGGCAAGCGGCGGCGCCCGCGAAAGCCGGTGGCTTCGCGGTGCGCCCGTAGCCCCGGCTTCCAGCCGGCAGCGACGCAAGTCTGCGCACATTGGTTCTGCTGCCGGCTGGAAGCCGGCGCTACGGGGCTACGCTACGAGGAGTCCATAAACGCGGTCGCCGGAGTCTGCAGGCACGCGACGCGCTCCGTGCGCATCCAGCACAAGACAAGCCTTGGCGCGTGTGGACCGGCGTCGACGCGCTTCAGCGCGCGTCGTGCCCAGACGCCGAGATGGTCGAAGACATCACGCAGCGCGGCCAGCCGCGCCACGATCGTGCGCCCACGCAGGCGCACCGCGCGCCGGATGTTGCGGCCGTCATTGGCCAACAGGCTGGTGCGCTTGAACCCCGGCGGCGCGGACGGCGGCCGATACGCGCGGATGCGCGCCGGCGGCGGCGCCCAGCGCGCCATGGCGAGCAGCAGCACGAGCACACGCACGTGCGCCAGCGCCGTGCGAATGTCCGCGCGCAGCGTCAGCCGCATGTCGCGCGGCAGTTGCACCCCGAACCATTCGGCCAGCCAGACCCACACGTCGGCAATCCAGAGCCGGAGTCTGGACGCGAGGACGTGGAGGCGTTCGGGGTCGGGGCGTTGATGTATCTGCATGCGCGGAGTTTAGACCGCGTCTGGACCCAACCGGATTGGCGCGCGAAATCGCCCCTCTTTCCGCCTCCTGCCCTGCAAGGGAAGCCGGGCGTGGGTCTATCCGCGCAGCGCATTTCCGTTGCCGTAAAAGGCAAAAACGCATCGCGCGCTTCCCTCGATCACCGCGCCGACCCTCGCCCAACCTCCCCCTTGCTGGGGGAGGAGTGCAACAGCGCCAATCCCCCTAAACTTGCGCCGCTCCGGGGTCGATCGCAGGCGGCGGCGCGGTTCTCAGGTACCGAGCGACGACGGTTCCGTCACTTCCTTGGCTTGTGGCGAACGTGGTGCATTACGGCCTGCGGCCTAATGCACCGTACGGCTCACCGCCCCGTTGGCAGGTCCTTGTACGCCACGTCCTTGTCCACCCGGATGTCCTGCGGCAAACCGAGGACGCGCTCGGCGATGATGTTCTTCAGGATTTCATCGGTGGCGCCGGGCCTGCGCATCGCCGGCGGCACCGATGAAA
>JANNVF010000491.1:0-6920 GCA_031414315.1 Hyphomonadaceae bacterium
AGGACCCGCCACAGGACGCACCACCACGGGTCCGCCACGTGCCCGGAGCGACCCCGCCGAGGGTAATCCATCCGGTAAGTCATCATCCACCGTCTGTTCAAGGTTCGCATCAAGGTTCTCACCAGGGCTAGCGACGGCTTCTTGGGCCTGCGGTCGAGAGAGGCCAGAGCCGACCTGCAGGCCGTTCAAGAACGCGCGCCGCAATGTTGTGAAGGCGCGCAGGCGCGAGCCGGCCCCGGTGGACGGCGTCGCCGAGCCAGGTTCGATTGACCCGCCGTTTTCGATCCAGCGATCCTCACGCAGCAGGCCGTAGAGCCCGGCGGCCAGCACACGCATGCCGTCGTCCGACTTGCGCCAGCGGTCGGCCGGGTTGTGGGCGACGCTGAGCGCCTCGCTGATGAGCCGATGTGCACAGTGGTCGATATCAGGTGGTCACGCGAACTATGTCGGCCTCGGGGTGGGCGCGGGACTTGAGCAGCGCCTTGGATGGATCCAGTGACATATCGCCTTTGGGTGGTAGACGACGCGCGCTTGCCGAAGGCAGTCTCCGAAGGGAATCTGGCAAGGTCGTGCGTCCTCGCGCACCAGGAGTCTCCATGATCTCGACGTTCTCTGCCGCAGGTCCGGGGCGCCAGCGCGTGCCCCTCTACGCGCATCTCTACGTACAGGTGCTGGTCGCCATCACCCTGGGCGCGGTCATCGGCCATATCTGGCCGACGCTCGGCCAGAGTCTCAAACCTCTAGGCGACGCCTTCATCAAACTGGTGAAGATGATCATCGCGCCGGTGATCTTCCTAACGATCGTGACCGGAATCGCCGGCATGCGGGACTTGGGCGGGGTCGGCCGGGTCGCTGCAAAGGCGTTCGCCTATTTCCTGGTCTTCTCGACGTTGGCGCTCGTTGTGGGCCTGGTGATCGCCAACCTCGTGCAGCCCGGACGCGGCCTCAACCTCGATCCGGCCACGCTCGACGCTGGAGCCGTCGAACAGTATGCCGACAAGGCGCACGAGACGACTATCGTCGGTTTCCTGTCCAACATCATTCCGGACACCTTCGTCAGTGCGTTTTCTGAAGGAAACATCCTTCAGGTTCTGTTCGTGTCGATCTTGTTTGGCGTCGCTCTCGCGCTGACGGGAGAGACCGGCAAGCCGGTGCTGGCATTTCTGGAATCTGTAAGCGCCGCATTTTTCAAGCTGGTCGCCCTTCTCATGAAGGCGGCGCCGATCGGCGCCTTCGGTGCGTTCGCCTTCACCATCGGCAAATACGGCATCGGCGCGATCGCCAATCTCGCCGCGTTGGTGGCCACGTTCTACCTGACGGCCGCTGTGTTCGTGGTCGGCATTCTCGGGCTGGTGGGGTGGGTCAACGGGTTTAGTATCTTGAAGCTGATCCGCTATTTGAAAGAAGAACTGTTCCTTGTGCTGGGAACGTCATCTTCTGAAGCGGCACTACCTAGCCTGCTGGAGAAAATGGAGCGGGCGGGGGCGTCCAAAGCGGTCGTTGGTCTCGTCGTGCCGACGGGGTACTCGTTCAACCTGGATGGCACCAACATCTACATGACGATGGCTGCCCTGTTCATCGCCCAGGCCCTCAACATTCATTTGAGTTTGCAGGAGCAGATTGTGCTTCTGCTCGTCGCCATGCTGAGCTCCAAGGGAGCGGCCGGCATCACCGGCGCAGGGTTCATCACACTCGCAGCGACGCTGTCGGTGGTGCCGTCCGTGCCGATCGCTGGCATGGCGCTGATCCTGGGGATCGACCGCTTCATGAGCGAGTGCCGCGCGTTGACAAACTTCATTGGCAATGCGGTCGCCACGATTGTTGTCGCGCGCTGGGAAGGCGCGCTCGATCGGGATGCCCTCAAAGAAGCGTTGTCGGGTCAGCCCGGGCCGATCGCCGCTGCGCCAGATCCGGGCGCCGGGCCAGGCGACAAGGACGTGATCGCCGTCGACTGAGGGGGGCAGGCCCGTCAGATCGCGTCCTTGTCCTCGACGTCGCCGCACACATGCGCAGCTGGATTTTTCGCGCTGTTCGTGGACTCGTGCTTTTGCACTTTGTCGTTCGTCCAAGGTTGTCCGTGGCGTTCGAAACGTTCGGCCATTTCTTTTCCTCGACCGTGCAATCCCACATCTATCCAAGGTCAGCTTCTACGGGGAATGAGCACCGGCAAAGTCTCGTACCCTTTCACAAAGGTGGAATAGACGCGCCGAGGTTCACCGACCACTTCGATCGTGGGGAAGCGCTGCAGGATTTCTTCCCAGATGATCTTGAGCTGGAGTTCGGCGAGCCGATTGCCGACGCAGCGGTGAATGCCGAAGCCGAATGAAAGATGTTGGCGCGGCCGTTCGCGGTCGATGATGTAGGCGTTGGGATTGTCGATCACCTCATCGTCACGATTGCCCGAGACGTACCACATCACCACCTTGTCGCCCTTCCTGATGCGCTTTCCCTGAAACTCGATGTCGGCCGTGGCGACGCGGCGCATGTGTGCAAGTGGCGTCTGCCAGCGCAGGGATTCGGAGACCATGGAAGGGATAAGGCCGGGGTTTTCTCGCAGTTTGCGATACTGATCCGGATTTTGATTCAGCGCCAGGACGGAGCCAGTGATCGTGTTGCGGGTGGTGTCGTTGCCTCCGACTGTCAGGAGCACGATGTTGCCGAAGTATTCGCGCGGCGACATGTTCCGGGTTTGCGGCCCGTGCGCCAGCATGGAGATCAGGTCGCTCGTGGGTTCGGCATTGACGCGCTGGTTCCAGAGGCCTGTGAAATAGGCGTGGTATACCGTGAAGATCTGCATTTTCTGCGCGATAGAATCCACCAGCCCGTGGCCCGGCACCGCCGTCACCACGTCCGACCAGTAGGTGAGCTGGCGGCGATCCTCCTGTGGAATGTCGAAGAGCGTCGCCAGCGTCATGGCTGTCAGTTCCATGGACACCTTGTCGACCCAGTCGAATTCTTCACCAATCGGGAGCGACTCCAGGATCGCGATCGCGCGCTCACGGATCAGCGGCTCCAGGCGCTCCAGGTTGTTCGGGGTGAGGGCGGGGCTGACTGTCTTGCGCTGGACGTCGTGTTTGGGCGGGTCCATGGCGATGAACATCGGCAGCGGGCCCTGCTCGTGGGTCTGCGTGATGATGGTGATCCCGCCTTCCGACGAGAAGCCCTGATGGTTGGTGTCGACCGCCATGATGTCGTTGAACTTGGTGATCGACCAATAGGGCCCATACAGGCTGTCTGGTGTGTAGTGAACCGGGTCGTGCTTCCGCAAGCGCTCGAAGTACGGCCACATGGCGTCGTCGCGGAACAGGGCGGGCTGCGCCGGGTCCAGTGTCTCCAAAGGTTCCGCGTAGGCGGCGGCTTGGAGGCGCGCACGAAGATCGGCTGAACCGTCGCTCATCAACATCTCCCGCTCACAAGCCTGCCCCGTCTCCTGCCAGAAAAGCGACGCGACAAGCAGCGTCTGAAATTGTACGCAACATCCGGAACAAACGCGAGGAGGGTCCGCTGGTGGAGATGCGCAGCGTGAGCGATCAGCCCTGGATGAACCGAAATCTCGACGTCGACAGGCGCGCGTCGCTGGTTCTCGCACAGATGACCCGTGCGGAAAAGCTACTCCTCGTGAACGGCCACACGGGGAGCGCCGGAGCAGGAGCCGCCGACTCTCCGGACGGCGCCCTCGGTCCCGCCGGATTCGTGGCCGGGGTCGAGCGCCTCTTGATTCCGGCGCTTCAGGAAACCGACGCCAGTCTTGGTGTTGCAAATTTGCGGGAGGGCGGGGCGACAGCGTTGCCCTCGGGTCTGGCGTTGGCGGCAAGCTGGGATGAAGCGCTCGTGGAACAGGGCGGCGCGATGATCGGCGCCGAAGCGCGCGCCATGGGCTTCAATGTGATGCTTGCCGGTGGCGCCAATCTGACCCGTGAGCCGCGCTGCGGGCGCAATTTCGAGTATCTCGGCGAGGATCCGCTTCTCGCCGGCGTTCTGGCGGGCGCCTCGATCCGGGGCGTTCAGTCCAATCGCATCGTTGCAACCATCAAGCACTTCGCGCTGAACGCTCAGGAGACCGGTCGTATGGTGCTCAGCGCGGAAATGGACGAAGCGGCGCTGCGCGAGTCCGATTTGCTCGCATTCGAGATCGGGATTGAGCGCGGCAATCCGGGGTCTGTGATGACGGCCTACAACCGGATCAACGGCGTTTACGCCGGCGAACACGAATTCCTGCTCAACAAGGTGCTCAAGCAAGACTGGGGATACCGTGGCTGGACCATGTCTGACTGGGGTGGGTGCCATTCCACAGAGAAGGCCGCGCTCGCCGGACTGGACCAGGAATCCGGGCAGGAGCTTGATCGCGAGCCCTACTTCACGCGGCTAGACGCCGCGATTGAAGAAGGGCGAGTCCCGGAGGCCCGGCTCAACGACATGGTGACGCGCATTCTACGCTCGATGTTCGAACACGGCGTGGTGGATGACCCGCCCAAACCTGGTGGCGCGATTGACCGCGAGGCGCATCTCGACGTGGCTCAACGCGCCGCTGCGGCGGGGATCGTGCTGTTGAAGAATGCGGGTGGTGCGCTGCCGCTTTCGAGGAACGTAAAATCCATTGCAGTGGTAGGCGCGCATGCTGATTTGGGCGTCTTGTCGGGCGGTGGATCGTCCAGTGTCGCGCCTTGGGGCGGATTTGCGCGCGAGGTGCGACCATCGCATGACGGACCATGGGCGAAATATCTGCGCATGCGCTGGCACCCCTCTGCGCCGCTTGCGGCGCTGCGCGCCGCCGCGTCGAACGTGGAGCTGCATTTTCATGACGGAGCCGATCGCACCGAGGCGGCGAAACTCGCCGCCTCGTGTGAGGTGGCCATCGTGTTTGCGGAACAGTGGACAAGCGAGTTCATTGATGTGGAAAACCTGTCGCTCCCGCACGATCAGGATGGCCTGATTTCAGTCGTTGCCGCCGCAAATCCCAAAACGATCGTTGTGCTTGAAACCGGTGGCCCAGTGCTCATGCCGTGGCTCGCCGATGTGAGCGCCGTTCTTGAGGCCTGGTATCCGGGCGCGCGAGGTGCTGAAGCAATCGCCGCTGTTCTCTTTGGCGACGTCAACCCGTCGGGACGGCTACCGATCACGTTTCCCCAAAGTGAAGCGGACCTGCCGAACCCGTTGTTGCCGGGGAAGGCGGTGGAGCGAGGCAGATTCGACGTTAGTTATCCGGAGGGCGCTGACGCAGGCTACCGCTGGTACGGCAAGACGAAGCGGGCGCCTTTGTTTCCGTTTGGTTTCGGGCTTTCATACACGACATTCGCGTACGCGAATCTGGTCGTGAAGGGCGGGGAGGAGCTCTCCGCGGGCGTTGACGTCACGAATACGGGCGACAGCGCTGGTGCGCACGTGGTGCAGTTCTATCTTACCCATGCGGCGGGCGAGGAGACGGTGCGTCTGGTTGGCTGGCAGAAGGTTTGGTTGAGGCCTGGAGAAACAGCGAACGTCGCCATGGAGGCGGACCAGAGATTTTATAGCAGGTACGATGTGGGCGCATCGACATGGGACACTGGCGCCGGGCGATACACCGTTGCAGTTGGCGACAGCGCCGTCGATTTGCGTTTGCAGGCCAGCATTCTGCTGACAGCGCGGTCGCGAGGCGTGGCTGGTGAACCAAACAAGGGTTCACCAGCCTAGGCGGCCACACGAGTGGGAGAACGCTTTCTGACATGCGTCCTTCTTTTTTCTTCCTGAATCATGGGAGGCGAGGGTGGGCCGGGTCCGGCTGGTACAATTGACACTGATGGTGACGATACTTACAACCATCGGCTAGGGAGTTCGACACGATGAATCTTCTGCGCACGCCGGACGAAGTCACCCCTGAGTTCATGCGTGAAATGACCTGAGGCGCGCATGACGACGAAAGCTCCGGCGCTCGCGAGCGACGACATTGCCGGCGACGGTCGCCGCCAGCGCAGCGAGCGCAGCCGCAAGGAAATCGTTGCGGCGATGTTCAAGTTGATTCGCGACGGGGAGATGAATCCTGGCGCCGCGCAGGTGGCTGAGGTCGCCGGCGTCAGCCTGCGCACCGTCTTTCGCCACTTCGATGAGATGGACATCCTCTATCGCGAGATGGCGATGCAGATGGAGGCGGAGGTGCTGCCCATCGTGCTTGCACCCTTCGCCGCACCTGATTGGCGGGGACGTCTGTTCGAACTCGTTGCACGACGGGCGGGCATTTATGAGAGCGTCATGCCGCTCAAGGTCGCCGCAGGCGTGCGGCGGTTTCAGTCGCCGTATCTGATGGCAGACCACCATCGATTTCTCGCGATGGAGCGGGAAGGCCTCAAGGGCGTGCTGCCGAAAGCGGTCATCGCCAGGACGTTGATCTTTTCGGCGCTTGAGAGCGCGCTTGGTTTTCAGGCGTGGCGGCGCATGCGCCAGGACCAGGGCCTTTCGCCACACGAAGCTGAGCGGGTCATGCGTTTCACTGTGGAACGGCTGATCGGAGACTCATGAGGCGCGTTGCGTTCTGCTTGTTCGCGATCATGCGTGCCGCATGCAGTCGCGAAACCGGTCCGTGGCCTCTCGTGCGCGGTGCGACATGGACGGCGCCTGTGACGCCAAACGAAGTTGCGGACGCAGCGTGATGTGACGATGACGCGTTAGAATCAGAACGGCCACCACCAGCGGTTCAGATCGCCTTCACAACGATCGAGCTGGCCTTGATACGCGTCACGGAAGCGCTGTACGCGCGCTGCCGCTGCCTGGAGCTGTTCGTTGTCGCGATAGCTTCCGCGCCGATAACCGGCGCGGCCCTCGTGATAGGCAAGGTAGTGCGCGCGCGCGTCGCCGTAGGGGAGGCCGAGATCACGATGCGAGATGCTCGCGTACCATGAGACGAAGTCGGCCGCGTCGTGAAATTCATCACGATCGGCGCCGCGATC
>JANNVF010000492.1:0-5138 GCA_031414315.1 Hyphomonadaceae bacterium
GCCCTTCTTGACCTTCTTGATGACAATCGGGGCTTT
Organism: Hyphomonadaceae bacterium; assembly: GCA_031414315.1. Taxonomy (GTDB): domain Bacteria; phylum Pseudomonadota; class Alphaproteobacteria; order Caulobacterales; family Aquidulcibacteraceae; genus VFBF01. The sequence goes on from JANNVF010000492.1 coordinate 37, forward strand.
GTTGGCGGCGGCCATCGCTTTAGGTCATTCTGTTGGCAGGCGGGCAGACCGTGCTACGGCGCGCGTTAAGAACCGGTGTGCGGAGGCAGTGGCGCAGGGCATGAGCGACGGGGACGGGGAGCGCGCCTACCGGTGGGCGCTGGGCGGCTTCGCCACGGGCGTCGTGCTCATAACGACCGACGCGCCAACCGGGCCAGCGGGCATCGTCGTCAACTCGTTTTCCTCGGTCTCGCTTGAGCCGCGCCTCGTGCTTTGGTGCCTCGGAGACGCGTCGGATCGCTTTGCCCTGTTCGCGGGGGCGGAACACTGGGCGATCAATGTCCTCGCCGCCGAGCAGCAGGACATCTCGGCGCGGTTCGCCCGCCCCGGCGCTTTTGATGCCGCAGACCTCCCCATGGCCCGGCTGGGCGAAAGCCCGGTACTCGAAGGCGCGCTCACGCGTCTCGCCTGCCGCAGCCGGGACCGGCGCGCGGTCGGTGATCACCTCCTGATCGTGGGCGAAGTCACGGCTTTCGACACCGTCGCGACCGGTGATGGCCTCACCTACTTCCGCGGCCGCTACGGACGCGCGGCGCTGGAGATCTGACATGGCGCGCACGGCGTTTCTTGGTCTGGGCGTTATGGGCTTTCCGATGGCGGGACATCTCGCCAAGGCAGGGCATACGGTGGCCGTGTTCAATCGCAGCGCGCGCAAGAGCGCGGACTGGGCGGCCCGCCATGGCGGACGCGCGGCCGATTCCGTGGCGGACGCCGTGGCAGGGGCGGAGTTTGTCTGCGCCTGCGTCGGCGCGGACAGGGACGTGGACGAGGTCTTCGCCGCCGCGCTTCCGGCCATGGCGCCCGATGCGGTGTTCATCGATCACACCACGGCGTCGGCTGCACTGGCGCGCCGGCTGTATGGCGTGGCGCAGGCGACAGGGCGCCACTTCGTCGATGCGCCGGTCTCCGGCGGGCAGGCGGGCGCCGAGGGCGGACGGCTCACAGTGATGGCTGGCGGAGACGCCGCCGCGTTCGCTCGCGCGCAACCGGTCATGGCGGCCTACGCCGCCGCCGCCACCCACATCGGCCCGGCAGGCGCGGGCCAGCTCGCCAAGATGGTCAACCAGATCTGCATTGCAGGCGTCGTGCAGGGGCTTGCCGAGGGGCTCCACTTCGCCGCCGCCGCCGGGCTCGACCAGGCGAAGGTGATCGCGGCGATCTCGAAAGGGGCCGCCCAGTCCTGGCAGATGGAGAACCGCTGGCGGACGATGACCGAAGGCAAGTTCGACTTCGGCTTCGCGGTGGACTGGATGCGCAAGGACCTGGGCCTCGTCCTCGACGAAGCGCACGCCAATGGCGCCGACCTGCCACTCACTGCGTTGGTGGACGGGTTCTATGCGGAGATTCAGGCGGGCGGCGGCGCTCGATGGGACACCTCCAGTCTCATCACGCGGCTGGGCGATCCGGAAGGCAGGCCAAGCTAGGGCGCCGCAACGGCGCCGTAGCAACCAGATCGTAAGCGTTTCCGGTCATGGTCCGCCGTGTGACCAGACCCCAATCCGCCCCCCTCCGTTGGACCGCCCTGGTGATCGAACCAGAGCGCGCCAGGTCCGCAATGCTGATCGATCTGCTGCGCGATCTTGGCTGCGGTGAGACGCTGGTTGTGCGCGACGCCGAGGCCGGGCTGGCACAACTGGAATACCGCGCACCCCGCATCATCCTGTGTACGGCCCGAGGCGCCCTCATCGATGGCTTCGATTTCACCCGCCGGTTTCGCCGCGCCACGAATGTGCGCAGCGCCGAGGTGTCCACCGTCCTCACCTTTGCCGGGGTCGACCGCAACGACATCCTATCGGCGCTCAATGCCGGGGCCGACGCGATCCTGTCGTTCCCCATGTCGCGCACACAGCTCGGCACGATGCTGAACCTGCTGGATACCCAGAAGCGCGCGTTCGTGCGTTCCGCGACGTATGTTGGCCCGTGCCGGCGTCGCGGCCTTGTCTCCGATGACAGCGGCAGACGGCTGGAAGATTTCGGCGCCGCAGAGGCGCTGTCGGACATGATGACGACGCTGCGGGCGTTGTTCGAGGTGGCGCAGCGCGGGCCGCTGGCGCCGGACGCCATTGACGCGGCAGCGGCGTCGCTTGCCAGCTACCTGCGCGCTGCGCGCCCGGATCGCCAGATCGACGACCTTGCGTTGCGGGGCCAGTGCCGTGCCCTTGTGCGCCAATTTTCCGACCACGCGCCGGGTCAGCAGAGCTTCGATCACGCGTTCACGCCGCTGCGCAAGTTGCTGACCAACGTGGTGCTGAAAGGCGCTGAAAAGCCCAAGAAAGAAGACCTGGCGGCGGCGTAGACAACCGTCAGGTCATGCGCCCAGCAACCTCGCCGCCTGCGGCGCGAAGTAGGTCACGACGCCATCGCAGCCCGCCCGTTTGAACGCTGAGAGCGTCTCCAGAATCGCCCGATCCTCGTCCAGCCAGCCGTTGGCGCAGGCGGCCTTGATCATCGCGTATTCGCCCGACACCTGGAACGCGAAGGTCGGCAGCGCGAACGCGTCTTTCACGCGCCGGACGATGTCGAGATAGGGCAAGCCCGGTTTTACCAGCAGCATGTCGGCGCCTTCGGCGACGTCGAGCGCGACTTCGCGCAGCGCTTCGTCGGTGTTGCCGAAATCCATCTGGTAGGTTTTCTTGTCGCCCTGCAGCACCGACGCCGAGCCGATCGCCTCGCGGTAGGGGCTGTAGAACGCCGAGGCGTACTTGGCGGCGTAGGACATGATCAGCGTGTCGGCGTGGCCGGCCTTTTCGAGCGCCGCCCGGATCGCGCCGACCCGGCCGTCCATCATGTCGGAGGGGGCCACGATGTCGGCGCCGGCCTCGGCCTGCACGATCGCCTGATCGACGAGGCGCGCGACGCTTTCGTCATTCAAGATGCGACCGTCTCGCAACAAGCCGTCATGGCCGTGGTCGGTGAACGGATCGAGCGCCACGTCGACCATGATCCCGACGTTCGGCGCGGCGGCTTTCATGGCCCGCACCGCGCGACAGACGAGGCCATCGGGGTTCGTGGCTTGCGAGCCGTTCGCATCTTTCAGCTTGGGATCGATGTGGGGAAACACTGCGATGGCGGGGATTCCAAGCTTTTGCGCCTCGATCGCCGCTTCCGCGGCTGCATCGACCGAAAGCCGGTCCGCGCCGGGCATCGACGCGACCGAAACGCGCGCGGCCGCGCCATCGTGCACCACCAGCGCCCAGATCAGGTCGTTCACCGACGGCGCAGTTTCGCGCACGAGGCGACGAACCCAGTCGGTCTGTCTCAGACGGCGAGGGCGAGCAGCGGGAAATGATGCGGCTGAGGTCATGGCGCCCTGTGTCATGCGTGGTAAGGTCTCAGTTCATAGGCGGCGCGGCTTGGTCTATACAAGTTGTGGCCAGCGAAGCGGCGGCGAGGGATGGGCGCAAGCCCGAACGTCCATGAGAGACGAAGACGCACAGACATTCTCCCGCGCCGTGGACGCCGTGAAGGGCGAAGGGCGCTACCGGGTCTTTGCCGATATCCAGCGCGAGCAGGGCCGGTTTCCACACGCGACGCTGCGCCTGGCGGATGGGACCAGGCGCGACATCGTGGTGTGGTGCTCCAACGACTATCTCGGCCAGGGCCAGCACCCCGACGTGATCGCGGCCCTTTCGGATGCGGCGCGGAAGGTTGGCGCGGGCTCAGGCGGCACGCGCAACATCTCCGGCACGACGAGCTACCACGTCGATCTGGAGGCCGAGCTCGCGCAGCTGCACGGCAAGGAAGCGGCGCTGCTGTTCACGTCCGGCTACGTCTCCAACGACGCCACGCTGTCGACGCTGGTAAAGCTCTTCCCCGATCTGTGGATCTACTCCGACGAGATGAACCACGCCTCGATGATCGAGGGCATCAAGCGGTCGAAGTGCAACGTCCGCATCTTCCGCCACAACGATCTGCAGCATCTGGAATCGATGCTGAACGAGGCCCCGGCAGATGCGCCGAAGCTGATCGCGTTTGAGTCCGTGTACTCGATGGACGCCGACGTTGCGCCGATCGCCGCGATCTGCGACATCGCCGAAGCGTACGGCGCGATGACGTACCTCGACGAAGTGCACGGCGTGGGCCTTTACGGCGAGGGCGGCGGCGGCGTCGCCGAGCGCGACGGCGCCATGCACCGGGTCGATTTCATCGAAGGCACGCTGGCCAAGGCCTTCGGTGTGATGGGCGGCTACGTCACCGGTCCTGCCGCCGCCATCGACGCCATCCGGTCGTTCGCGCCGGGCTTCATCTTCACCACCTCGCTCGCGCCGTCGCTGGCGGCCGCGGCGCTGGAGAGCGTGCGTCTCGTACGCAGCTGTCCGCACATGCGCACGCGGCTGGCGGAACGCGCGGCGCGGCTGAAGGAAATGTTCACGGACGCAGGTCTGCCGCTGATGCCATCGACGACGCACATCGTGCCGCTGCTCGTCGGCGACGCCGCGCTGTGCAAGGCGATCTCGGACGCGCTGCTGTTCGACCACGGCATCTACGTGCAGCCGATCAACTATCCCACCGTACCGCGCGGGACAGAGCGTCTGCGGTTCACGCCATCGCCGTTCCATGACGACACGCTGATGGACAGCCTGATGGATGCGCTCATCAGCGTGTGGGCCCAGTTCCAGCTGAAACGGGCAGCATGAGCGGACGAACCGTCTACTTCGAACACACGATCATCGGGGATGTGGCCCGCATGGCGGCGGTCGATGAGGAGACGGGGACCGAGGCGGTGGTGATGGGCCCAGCGCGCGCGGCGCGCGGCGATCTCGAATCCTTGGCGCTAAGGAAACTGGAAAAGCTGTTGCGGGAAACACCCGCCGCGCAGCCATCGACCCCGACGGGTCGTGGGCGGCTCGCCTGAATTCACGGCGCCGTCTGCATGCGTCAGCCGGGCGGGCTATGATATGCGCAGCCCGAATCACTTGATCCGCGCCACTAGGCGTTCCGGGAGCCCCGATGCGTTGTCCTTTCTGCCAGCACGAAGATACCCAGGTGACGGACAGCCATCCCACCGCGGACGGCGCCTGCATCCGCCGCCGCCGCCAGTGCAGCGCGTGCGGCGCGCGGTT
>JANNVF010000493.1:0-1604 GCA_031414315.1 Hyphomonadaceae bacterium
CGGCCGCACCCTCCTCTTCAGCACCACCGAGTACAAGCATCCCTTCTCACGCGCTTTGGGACAGGGGGGATCGTCGGATTCGTCGATGCGGTGCAGGCCGCGCGCCGTCTCGACCCGGACGCGCGCTTCAACGTCGAGGCACGGGCTTGCGCTTCAACGCCCTGGGCGCCGGGAAGATCCGGCTGGAGTTCGCCTACGGCCTGCGCGATGGCCGACGCCGGCTCTCGGCGGGGTACGTCACGCCTTGGGGGACCCGATGACGCGACCACGAGTCGTACTGCTCGCTCTGGTGGTCGCGGCGGCCGCGGTGCCGGCAGTCCAGGCGCCGCCCCCAGCGGCCGATGCCCAGGCGGTGTCGGACTTCCAAGAAGCGCTGCAGCGACTACATCGCCCTGCACAAGAAGATCGAGGCCGGCCTGCCGCGGCTGCCCCAGGACGCCACGGCCCAGCACATCGATCTCGGCTAGCAGGCTCTGAGCAGGGGCATCGTCGCGGCACGGGCAAGCGCCAGGGCCGGAGACGTATTCTTGCCCGCCCAGGCCTACCTCATCCAGGTATGCCAGCGCGTGTTCAGTCAGCCGGACGGCAAGCAGCTGCGCGCGTCGATCCTCGACGAGAACCCGATCGACGCCGCCGTCCGCATCAACGGGCCGTACCCTGACGCGATCCCGCTGTCGACGATGCCGCCGCAGATCCTGAACGGGGCCCGGCAGTAACGGCAGTTGCAAGCGTCGCGCCTGCGAACCGTGGCCGCTCCAGGGTCAGTGAGCGACGGATGCCTTCGATGCCCCCGAAGCTCTCCCGGAGTCCGCCTGCTTCTTTGCCGGTCTGGTGCGCGTCGCCTTCTGGCCGCTGCCGCTCCGACTCGAACCCACCGCGGCGGCCGCTTGCCGCTCGCGCGCGGCGTCGTCGGGACTCAGGCGGCCGGCTTGGGTGTACTGCCCGGGGTTGACCTTGTTGTTCTTGGACATCGTGCCTCTTGTCAGATCCGGAAGCGAAGTAACGCGCCCACGCCGCCGATGCCGGCCAACAGCTCCGCGTTCTCGATAAAACGAATGCGTGCGCTCGTCTGCTGCGCGCGCGTGACGAGGACGTCTGAGAGTTGGAGCACCTGCTCGTCGCCGGGCCCCTGGGGCGAGGAGGTATCGACCTGCAGCGTCCCGAGCGCCGCCTCGTTGGGGATCCGCTGCATCGGCTTCAAGGTCTCCGGAGTGCCGGTGATGATGAGTTCATCCACCTGCCCCAACTGCAGCGCGCGCATGGTGGCTTCGGGGCCCGCGACGCCCAGGCCGCCGCTGCGCCACGCGTTCATCAGGTCCTCGACTCGCTCTGTGTCGGTCTCCGCATCTTTCTCCTGCAGCGACGCGAGCGTCGCCTGCAGGACTTCGGCAACGCTGGCCGTGGCACTGAGCTTCATCGTGCGGTCCAGCTTTGCCGCCAGATGAGCTGGCAGGTTCTCGCGCAGCAGCCTGAGCGCCTCGGCAGAGCCGGCGGCGACGATATGCTCGAGCGCTTCATCGCGGACGATGGCTTCGAGCGTGTCGATGACTTCCTTGACGTGTTGCAGATGGAAGTTGTCGATGTGGCGTTGATACCGCGCCTGT
>JANNVF010000494.1:0-3728 GCA_031414315.1 Hyphomonadaceae bacterium
ATCACCCTCCGGCAAAGCCCGCGCCATCCCGCGCCAGCACCACGCGCGCGAGAGGTTGAGCCCGTCGAGATGGGCGATCTTGCCGTCGGTGCGGTCGCTGACGGTGGCCGGCGTGAACAGCGTTGCCGGCTCGCGCTGCGCGATGCGCGGGAGAAACACGGACAGCCACGGCGCAAACTGATCGGGGTGCAGCAGGCGGCGCATCGCCTCTGCTTCCATTAAAACCGGCGACAGGAACTCGTCCTGCGACGGCTCCCACGCCTGACAGTCGCGATCGGCGCCGTACCAGCGGGCAGCGCTTTCGCACAAAAGCGTCGACAAATCCCCCGCGCCAGAAACCGTGCTGTACTCGTGCGCGAGGGCAAGCGCGAAGGCGGTGTTGGCATGCACGCCGGCGCGCACGGGGTAAGTGGCGAGCGGCAGGTACGCCATGAAACGCGCAACGAACGCGTCGGCCAACGGTTGCAGCGCTGCGCACCAGCGCTTTCCGTCATCGGTGTCGAAGCGCTTGAGTTCGGCGGCGAGCATCAGCAGCCACGCCCAGCCGTAGGGCCGCTCGAACCCGCGGGACTCGGGGCGGCGCAGATAGTCGCATTCGGCTTCGACCTTCGTTGCGGTGAACGTGGCGTCGAACAGCGCCCGCACGTCGGCGCACTCGGCGCGCTCCGGAAAGCGGCGCAGCAGGCGCGCGAGCGTCCAGTACCCATGTACGCAGGAAGGCCAGTCGAAGCTGCCGAAGAACATCGGATGCAGAGCGCGGGGGCGTAACGCATCGGCATCGCCGGCGAGCACATGGTCGAGCTTGTGCGGATACTCGCGGGTCACGTGGCCGAGCGCGATGTGCGTGAATGCAGCGGCGATATCCGGGGTGAGGCGCATGTCAGAACCGGAACACGAGGAAATACATCAGAAGGATGTTCACCGCGAGCAGCGGCAGCGCCGTCGGTATCTGCGCCTTGATCACCGCGTCGCGGTCCGGCAGCGACAGAAGGGCGGCGGGCACGATGTTGAAGTTCGCCGCCATCGGCGTCATCAGCGTGCCGCAGAAGCCCGCCAGCATGCCGATCGCGGCCATGATCGCGGGGTTGCCGCCGAAGTGCTGCACGATGAGCGGCAGGCCGATCGCCGCGGTCATCAACGGAAACGCGGCGAACGCATTTCCCATCAGGATCGTGAACAGCGCCATGCCGATGCAGTAGGCCGCCACCGCCGCGAATTGGCTTCCGGCGGGTATCAGCGGACCGGCGAGTTGACCGATCACCGCGCCGACGCCGCTCACGGCAAACACCGCGCCGAGCGAGGCCAGCATCTGCGGCAGCAGCGCGGCCCAGCCAACGGTGTCCATCAGCCGCCGGCCCTCCTGCAGCGGTGCGATGGCCGGAGGTCTGAACCACGCGAGTGACAGAAGCGTCGCGGCGACGGCGCCGATGGCGAGCGAAATGAGAGTCGCCTGCTTGGCCTGGAAGATCGGCTGGCCGGCGACGGTTGCGTCCTTCAACGCGATGCCGCCGACGAGCGCACAGACCGGAATGAGCAGCGCCGGCAGGAAGAGACTGTCGCCGCGCTTTTGCGCCATCGCGCGGCGCGTCGGCGCATCGGTCGTCACGGGATTGCCCTTGCCGAGAAAGCCGAGCCCGCCGACGAGCGCGATGGCGATCACCAGCACGCCGTTGGCGAAGTCGCCGAGGTAGGAGCCCGCGAGAAAACTGACGGCGACGAGGCCCCAGAACAGCGCATTGCCCCAGCGCTTCGGGTTGGTCGCGTCGATCGCCGACAAGAACGCGATGGCGCCGAAGAACAATCCCGCGAGCCCATAGACCATGTCGAGCGTGATCATGGCTGGCCTCCGGCGTTGAGCCGCGCCAGTTTGGCGTCGAGCCGCGAGAGCCGCCAGCCATGGATCAGCAGCGCCGCGATTGCGGTGGGGATCGCCCACATGGAGAGGTGGAACGGCTCCACGATGATGCCGCTCTGCTCAAGAAAACCCTTCATCAGCAGGATCGACGAGATCGCGATGAAGATGTCCTCGCCGAAGAAGAGCGCAATATTGTCGGTCGCCGCCGCATGCGCACGGATGGTGTGGCGGGTGTCGTCGCTCAGCTCCCCGAGATTTTTCTCCCCCGCTGCCTCCGCCATTGGCGCGATCAGCGGCCGCACCATCTGCGCGTGACCGCCGAGCGAGGTGAGTCCCAGCGCCGATGTCGCCTGGCGCACGAGGAAGTACGCGATCAACAGCCGCCCCGTCGTCGCCTGCGCGATCCGCCCGGCCAGAATGCGCGCCCGTTCCTGCAGACCCTCGCGCTCCAGCAGGCCGATGGCCGCGATCACCAGCCACACGGCGCTGACGTAGCGGTTGTCGTTGAACGCCTTGCCGAAGGTGGAGATCACCGCAACCGGGCTCATGCCGGCGGCTAGTCCAGTGGTCAGCGCCGCGGCGACCACGACGAGCAGCGGGTTCATCCGTGCGGCAAAGCCGACGACGACCACCGCGATCCCGAGAAGTGTCAGCACGTCCGGCCCCCGTTCATCGCAAACGCGGCGCCTTCGGTGAAAGGCCCGTGTATCCCCGGCGCAATGGCGCTATGGTCGCTCACCGGTAGGCAAGGGGCGTCAGATGGTCAAACAGGTTTGGGCGGCAGCACTTCTGCTGGCTGCATGCGCGCAACCGCAATCGCTACCGGTAACGGCGCTAACGACGCTGACACAGCTCTGGTCAACGCCCGGGTTCTCCAATCCCGAAAGCATCCTGCCTAGCGCCGACGGCGCGTTCTTCTACGTCACCAACGTCGCCGGGGAAGGCGATGCGCGCGACGGCAACGGCTTCATCGCACGCATGACCCCCGACGGCACGATTGTGACGCGCGACTGGGCGAAGGGGCTCGACGCGCCGAAGGGCATGGCGCTGCGCGACGGCCGACTCTACGTGTCCGACATCGACGACCTCGTAGTGCTGGACGCCGCGAGCGGCGCCGAGATGACGCGCCATGTCGTGCCGGGCGCCAAGTTTCTGAACGATGTGGCGCTGGCGCCCGATGGCGCGGTGCTGGTCGCCGACTCCGGCTCGGCGCGCATCTTCGCGCTGAAGGACGGCGCGGTGACCGAATGGCGCGCCGACGCCGCGTTCGACAGCATCAACGGCCTGCTGCCGGAGCCCGGCCGTCTCGTCGTGACGACCATGGCCGGCAAGCTGCTCGCCGTGGACTGGACGACGAAGGCAATCACGACGCTGGCGTCGGATCTCGGTCAGGCCGACGGCGTTGCGCCGCTCGGCGGCGGCGCCTATCTGGTCAGCGAGTGGCCGGGGCGGCTGTTCGAGGTCGGCGCCGATGGCGGCGCCCGCGTGCTGTTGGATACGCGTGAGGCCAAGACGTTGCTCAACGATTTCGTGCTGGTCGGTGACACGCTCTACGTGCCGAACTGGGGACCGGGCAGCGTCACGGCCTATCGCGTCGCGCGCTGATCACGCCGCGCCGAAGCCGCCGCCGCCCGGCGTTTCGATCACGATCGCGTCGCCGGCCGCGAGCATGGTTTCGTCCGTGGCGGCGAGGGTCTCCGAGCTTCCGTCGGCGCGCAGCACGCGATTGACGCCGGGCTTTGCATTGCCGCCGCCCCGGAGGCCAAACGGCGCGGTCGTGGGGCGGCGCGACAACATAGCGGCGGTCATCGGCGCGCGCAACCCCAGCAGCCCGATGACGCCGTCGCCCCCGCCCGCCGCGCCCCCGCCGCCC
>JANNVF010000495.1:0-3346 GCA_031414315.1 Hyphomonadaceae bacterium
GGGATGCGCGCCGGCGAAAATCCGGACATAGACTGGCGCTCCTCCTCCGGCCGGAGCCTCCCATGTCCCTGCGCATCCTTGTTCTTTCCGCCGCCCTGCTCTGCGGTTGCACCCCGCCTGCGCCCACCGCGAAGGACGCGCCCCCTGTGACAGCGACGCCCGCCGCAGCGGGCGACATCAGGGTCGATAACGTCACCTTCTATCAAAGGTTGACGAGCCCCGTGCACATCACCGGCGTTGCGCCAAACTCCTGGTATTTCGAGGCCGTCTTCCAAGCCAAACTGCTCGCCGCCGACGGCACAGTGATCGTCGAGGGCCCGGCGCAGGCGCAGACCGACTGGATGACCGAGGGGCCTGTCCCGTTCGTCGTCGATTTCACGTTCTCCGTGCCAGCCGACACCAAGGCGACGCTGGTGCTGGCAGAGGACATGTACGGCAGCGAAGACCATCCCGGTGCGACCCGGATCCTGAAGATTCCGGTCACGCTCGTCGCGAGCCGATAAATCCGCGAAACGCCGCGCGTCTTTACGCGGCCTTTACCGTGTCGCGGCATCCTTGATGACAGGCGCAGATGAGCGCCGCCAAGTTGGAAAAGGTCTCTTCGGAAACGGTCGGAACGGAACTTCGGAACAGTACGCGTTAATCCCGGTTTATTGGTTTCACGAACGCCTGTCGGCGCTTTCACCTGCTCTGCTTCAGAACGGCCGCCCGCGCTCCACGGGCGGCCGTTCGCAGTTTCAGGCCACTTTCTCGCCGTGCCCGCGCGTCTTCCACAGCGAGTACAGCACCGCGCCACCGAGCAACGCCAGCGTGCCGATCAACGACCAGTGCGCCTCAAGGTGCGGCACCAGATGCAGCTCTTCGTGCAGGCCGAAGTTCCAGATGATCTTCACGCCGATCAGCACCAGCACCAGCGCAAGCCCGTACTTCAGGTATTTGAACCGCTCTACCGCCGCCGCGAGCATGAAATACATCGAGCGCAAGCCAAGAATGGCGAAGATGTTGGACGTGTAGACAATGAACGGATCGCGCGTGACCGCGAAGATCGCCGGCACCGAGTCTACCGCGAATACGATATCGACGAATTCCACCATCACCAGCGCGAGAAAAAGCGGCGTCGCAAACAGCGCCAGCTTTCCCTTGGCGTCCTGCTGTCGCACGAAGAAGTTGTGGTTGGTGATGCCCTCGGTGACCTTCAGCCGCTTTTTCAGAAACTGCAGCAGCTTGTTGTCCTCCAGTTTCATCTCGTGACTGTCGGACGCGGTCAGCATCTTCCAGCCGGTAAAGATGAGAAACGCCGCGAATATGAACAGCACCCAGGTGAAGTTGGTCACTACCGCCGCGCCCGCGCCGATGAACAGCGCGCGGAAGACGATTGCGCCGATGATGCCCCAGAACAGCACCCGGTGCTGGTACTCGCGCGGGATGGCGAAGTACGCGAAGATCATCGACATGACGAAGATGTTGTCGAACGCCAGCGCGGTCTCGAGCAGATAGCCCGTGGCGAACTGGATGGTCGCCTGCTGGTTGAGATTGGCGGGACTGGAGTAGAACTCCGGCGGCGGTTGGTAGCCGAAATAGATGTAGGCGCCGAACACCACCGCGATCGATGCGAAGAACGCCCACATCGCCGCGCTCTTGGCCGGCGATACCACGGCGTCCTTTTTGTTGAGCAGGCCAAGATCGACCCACAGCAGAAAGCCAATGAACGACAGAAAGGCGAGCCACAGCCACACGGGCTGGCCCGCAAACGCGCCAGTCAGGAACTCCAAGAGACTACCCTCGGTCACGGCGCCGCGTCAGCGCAACGAGGCGCTCCCTCAAGAGTCGCCTTCGGGAAGTCCGACATCACGTATGCCGCCGCATACGCCAGAGGGGCCCGGACAGGGTGAACTGGCTGAAGATGGCTACGCCGCCGGAACTGTCCAGTCTACGGGCGAACACGTTCCCGCGAGCACTGCTTTTGAGGTGGTGCGGACGGCGGGACTTGAACCCGCACTCTTTGCAGAAACGGATTTTAAGTCCGCTGCGTCTACCGGTTTCGCCACGTCCGCAGGCGGTGAACTATAGGGCGCCGTTGTTAATTTCGTCATGCCGCCGATGGCGTCGGCTCTTAACTGACCTCGCCCACCGCGCCCAGGTCCGCCACCAGCGCCAGCAGCGCCGCCTGCCCTCGCGCCAGCGCTGCTTCATCGGCGCTACGCGCCACCAGATGCACGCCGAAGCCGTCCGGCGGTTCGTACCAGGGGTAGGAGCCGAACGAGACGCCGGGCTCGGCTTTCTGCAGTGCGCCCAGCGGCGCCGCCAGATCGCCCTCGCGCACGGACTTCGCGCGCACCGTCACGCTCTTGACGACCGCGCCGTGATCGAGCCGGCGGCCCACATCCTCCAGCATCGCGCGCATGATCGACGGCACGCCGGCCATGACGAATACGTTGCCGAGTTGGAACCCGGGCGCCTTGGACACCGGATTGGCGATCAGCACCGCGCCATCGGGAATCCGCGCCATCCGCAGCCGCGCTTCGTTGAGGTCGGTATGGGCGCCGTAGTGCGCGGCAAGGATCGCGCGCGCGTCGGCGCGGACATCGATCTGCACACCGAACGCCCGCGCCACCGCATCGGCGGTCTTGTCGTCGTGCGTGGGGCCGATGCCGCCGGTGGTGAAGACGTAGGTGAATCGATGACGCAGGTCGTTCAACGCTGCGACGATCTCGTCCGGTTCGTCCGACACCACCCGCGCCTCGCCCACCTGCACACCGAGCGGGGCGAGAAAATCCGCGATGGTGCGCAGGTTGGTGTCCTGGGTGCGGCCGGAGAGAAGTTCGTCGCCGATGAGCAGGACAGCGGCGCGGATGAGGGGGGCGGTCATGGCTCTCCCGTAGCGCGTCGGCGGCCATCCCGGCTAGAGAGCGGCGTGCGCTTTGACCCACCCCTCGTGCCCGCCACCCTGCTGCGCCGCTACAAGCGCTTCCTGGCCGACGTGATGTTCCCGGACGGCGAGGAGGCCACCGCGCATGTGGCCAATTCCGGCAAGATGCTGGGGCTGGACGCGCCAGGATCGCGGGTCTGGATGGCGCCGGGGACGGGCAAGCTGAAATGGTCGCTGAAGTTCGTGGAGACTGCCGAGGGCTGGGCCGGCGTCGACACGATGGCGCCGAACAAGCTGGTGGCGGAGGCGCTGAGGGCGCGCGCGCTGCCGGAGTTTGCCGGCTGGGATACGGTGCGCGCGGAAGTCCGCTACGGCGCAGCCAGCCGCGTGGACTTTCTGCTGACGAAGGACAGCGGGGCGCGGCTCTGGCTGGAAGTGAAGAACGTCCACCTGCGTCGGGAGCCCGGCCTCGCGGAG
>JANNVF010000496.1:0-4005 GCA_031414315.1 Hyphomonadaceae bacterium
TCGTAGAACGCGTCGCGGCCGTTGGCTGCGACGTAGGCTGCGACCGCATCAGGGGCCGGGCGGTAGACGTCCACCGGGATGCCCCAGTGGTCGGTGATCTTGTCGATCATGCCCAGCGTCTCCGGGGCGAGGCGCCCGGTCTCCAGCGTGAACACGGAAATCGGCAGGCGCTCAGTGACGATGATGTCGGTCAGCACCATGTCCTCGGCCGACAGGCTGGAGGCGAACGCGGTCCGGCCAAGCGCGGCGGCTTCCCGCAGGAGCGCCGTCGTCCGCCGCACCTTGGCGGCGAGGGCTTCAGGGAGTTCACTCATCTGGCGTCCGATCGCGGAGCGCGGAGGGTCTGTCCCGAAGTCCTCCGGCGGTTGGCTCAAGAGGTAAGGAGACCGCCTCCCGGCGCCGATGGGGCAGGCCTTATTCGATCGTGAAGCCGGGCTTTCCTGTGCCTTGCGGCGGGGTGCGGGCACCCCCATAAGTCAGGCTCGCCCTTCAATTCACACCAAGAGCCGCACGGGTCCGCGCATGTTCGACGACGTTTCCGCCGCCCCGTCCTTTCCGGACATGGAGAAGGAGATCCTGGCGTCGTGGCGCGCCAACGACATCCAGGCCAAGGCGATGAAGAAGTCGCTGCCGGGCAAGAAGCCGTATGTGTTCTACGAGGGCCCGCCGACGGCGAACGGTCGCCCCGGCATCCACCACGTGTCGGCCCGGGCGGTGAAGGACGTCTACTGCCGGTTCAAGACCATGCAGGGGCACCGCGTCGATCGCCGCGCCGGCTGGGACACGCACGGCCTGCCGGTGGAGATCGAGGTCGAGAAACAGATCGGCTCGTCGGGCAAGCAGGACATCGAGAAGTTCGGCGTCGCCGCCTTCAACGAACTCTGCCGCGAGAGCGTGTTCAAGTACATCAAGGACTGGGTGACGCTCACCGAGCGCATCGGCTTCTGGGTGGATTTCGACCGCGCCTATGTCACCTACGAGAACAGCTACATCGAGAGCGAGTGGTGGATCCTGAAGAACCTTTGGGACCGGGGGCTGTTCTACCGCGACTACAAGACCACCATGCACTGCCCGCGCTGCAACACGTCGCTCGCCGACCACGAAGTGTCGCTGGGCATGAAGGAGGACGTGGACGACCCCTCCGTGTGGGTGAAGTTCCTCGCCGACGCCAACATGCTGAAGCAACGCGGGATCATCGCGAAGGACGAGGCGCGGCCCGTGTCTCTGCTGGCGTGGACGACGACGCCGTGGACACTCGGCGCCAACGCCGCGATCTGCGTCGCGCCGGAGACGGACTACGCGCTGGTCGCCGCGCCGCCGTTCTGGGGCGCGCCCGAAGGTGAGGGCAAGGAACTTTACATCGTCGCGGCGGTGCTGGCGCCTTCGGTGTTCCAGGAGGGCAGCTTCGAGATCGTGAAGACGTTCTCCGAGGAGAAGCTTGCAGGTGTGCGGTATGAGCCGGTGCTGCGCGGGCAGGAGCCGGCGGAACTCGGCAACGCGCTGCGCACGGTGCTGATCGACGATCACGTGGACATCACGGCCGGCTCCGGCGTGCTGCACACGGCGCCGGCGTACGGCGATCTGGAGATGGGCGAAAAGCACGGCCTGCCGGTGTTGTTCTCGTGCGGGCGCGATGGGTTGATGCTGCCGGAGGTGGCGCCGGTGGATGCCAGCGGCCCCGGGCCTTACACCGGCGTGTTTTTCAAGACCGCCGACAAGCAGATCGTGAAGGACCTGAAGGCGCGCGGCCGCATCTTCAAGTCGGAGCGGATCAAGCACGCCTACCCGCACTGCTGGCGCGATGACACGCCGCTGCTCTTTCTCGCCAAGACGAGCTGGTACCTGCGCACGACCGCCGTGAAGGATCGCCTCATCGCCAACAACCAGGCGATCAACTGGCAGCCCGAACACGTCCGCGACGGGCGCTTCGGGCGCTGGCTGGAAAACAACATCGACTGGTCGATCAGCCGCGAACGGTTCTGGGGCTGCCCGCTGCCGATCTGGGTGAGCGAGGACGGCGAGAGTCTGGAATGCATCGGCTCGGTGGAGCAGCTTTCCAAACTCGCCGAGCGTGATCTTTCCACGCTCGATCTCCACCGCCCGCATATCGACGAGATCACCTTCGAGAAAGACGGCAAGACGTTCCGGCGCGTCACCGACACGGTCGATGTGTGGTTCGACTCTGGCGCCATGCCCTACGCGCAATGGCATTATCCGTTCGAGAACGTCGCGGAATTCGAGAGCCAGTTTCCGGCCGACTTCATCTCCGAGGCGATGGACCAGACGCGGGGCTGGTTCTACTCGCTGCACGCGATCGCCGCGCTGCTGACCTATGGCGGCGACGCCAAGACGCCGGCCGGCCCGTTGGCCAAGCTCGCGCCGGATTCGCCGGCGTTCCGCAATGTCGTCGTGCAGGGCTTCATCAACGACGAGCACGACAAGAAGATGTCGAAAACGAAGGGCAACACGGTCGATCCGTGGTCCGTGCTCGACAAGGAAGGCTGCGACCCGCTGCGCTGGTACATCCTGGCGGCGGCCGCGCCCGGCAAGAACCTGGCGTTCAAGCGCGAGGACATCGCCCGCCAGCACATGGGCGTGTTTCTGACGCTGTGGAACGTCTATTCGTTCTTCGTCTCCTACGCCAAGCTGTCGAAGCCGGACCTGACGACGCGGCCTGCGCTGAAGGATCGTCCCGAGATCGATCGCTGGATGGAGGCCAAGCGCAACCAGCTGATCGTCGATGTCACCGCCGCGATGGAAGCGTACGATGCTGCGGAGGCCACGCGACTGATCGCCGAATTCGTCGATCGCGACCTCTCCAACTGGTACGTCCGCCGCAACCGCCGGCGGTTCTGGGGGCGCATCGACGAAGGCGACGCGGGCTCGGCGTTCGCGGCGCTCTACGATGCGCTGCTGACCACGGTGAAGCTGATGGCGCCGATCGCGCCGTTCTTTTCCGAAGCGCTCTACAAAAATCTCGCCGCCGCGCAGCCGGGCGGCGCGAAGGAGAGCGTGCATCTCGATGATTTCCCGGTGGCGGACGCCGCAGCGATCGACGCGACGCTGATCTCGTCCATGTCGCTGGTGCTGGACACGGTCTACCTCGGCCGCTCCGCGCGGGCGAAGGCGAACCTGAAGACGCGCCAGCCGCTGCTGCATGCGTTCGTCCGGGTGCCGCGCGCGGCCGATCGCGCGGTGATCGAGGCCAACGCGCAGCTGATCGCGGAAGAACTCAACGTCCGCGAAGTAAAGGCGCTCGCGCCGGACGACGCGGCGGAGTTCGTCACGTATTCGCTGCGACCGAACCTCGCGACGCTCGGCAAGCGCCTGAAGTCCAAGCTCGGCGCGCTGCGCGCGGTGATGGCCGATCCGGCGCAGGCCGCGAAACTGGTCGAAGCGGTGGTGGCGAAACAACCCGTCACGCTCGATCTCGACGGGCCCGAGACGCTGGAGCCGGAAGACTTCCTGCTCGATGCGGCCGACCGCGGCGGCTACGCCACGTCGGTGGAAAACGGCCTGTTGGTGGCGCTGGAGACCGCGCTCGACGAAAGCCTGATCGATGAGGGCCGTCTGCGCGAAGTGCTGCGGCAATTGCAGGACGCCCGCAAGAAGGCCAAGCTAGCGGTGTCTGACCGCATCGTGCTTGGCCTCACCGGCGCCGATGCGGCGGCGTTTGTCGCGCGCTACAGCGAGATGCTGGGCCGCGAACTGCTGGCGGAGTCCGTCACCGCAGCGGAGATTGCATCGCCCGATCATGTGGAGACGCTCGACGTGGACGGCGCCGATCTGGTCGCCGCCATCCGCCGCGCGTGATGCAAAGAAAAAGGCGGCGGGCTTGCGCCCACCGCCTCCAGTCGTGGTGGAAGGTGCTCAGAGCCGGACGTTCAGACCGACGAAGAAGCGCCGTCCGAAGATGTCGAACTGATCGACCGCGCCGGCGGCGCTGACGGGCTGACCCGCAGGCACGAGTTCGGCGGCCGCAGAGGGCTCCATGTCGAAGGCGTT
>JANNVF010000497.1:0-1707 GCA_031414315.1 Hyphomonadaceae bacterium
GTTTCGCCCAGCTTGGAGAACCGGCGCTTCTTTGGGTCGCGGCCGAATCCTGAAAAAGGATCCGCGCTCCGATGCAACGCTGATCGGAATTGGCGCCACTGACCGGGGCCGGCGCCGTTTCGGTCGCGTCCTCTCACAACGTCGCCCACTACGGGTTCTCCTCCAGACATAGAATCGCCGGAGCATGGGCACCAGGTATCGAAGCTGGAAATCGAACCGCGCGTCAAGTGATCGCGGATTGGCCTACCTTGACGCCTGCCCCCAGAAAGGCGCATCAGTACGTGACTACAATGGCAGATCAATTTCGTACAGTCGCTTGCGCAGGGGCATCGCAAAATCTTGAATAATCTACGCTCGCAAAATGAACAGCATCGCGCCGCTCGCGATCTTCTCTTGCCGCGCCTGACGAGCGGTGAAATCACTGTATGACGCTCGAAGACCAGCAAACCGGTCGAAGTCCCTGCGCATCATCGTCGGCAAGACTGCCGATTGGGATTCGCTGGCGAAGGATTGCGTGTGTTTCGCCAATGGCGCCGGTGGTCGCTTGCTGATCGGGTATGAGGATAGCGAAGTGCTGCCGCCCGACGATCAGATTGTGTCGCCGGAATTGCTGGATCGATTGCGCAAGCGCATCGGTGAATTGACGGTGAGTGTGCAGGCGTTGCCGAGTTTGCGGCGCGCGACGAATGGTGGTGAATTCATTGAGTTGGCGATTGGCCGATCGCCCGGTGTGGCTTCGACGAGTGACGGGCGTTACTTTTTGCGGGTGGGGGACACGTGTCAGCCGGTGTTGGGTGACGACGTGCTGCGCCTGGCCAACGCGCGGCCGGGACGGCCGTGGGAAGGGATGGAAAGTCGGGTGCGACGTGACGCCGGGGACGCAGGCAAGGTCGCGGGTTTCGTTGCGGGCATTCGCGGCTCGGATCGGGTCAAGGATTCGGTCAAGGAGAAGTCGGCTGACGAGTTGCTGGCGCACTACGGGCTTGTCGCGAGCGAAACGTTGACGCATCTGGGCGTGTTGCTGCTTGGTACTGCGGCCGACCGGCGCGCGCTCGGCACCGCGCCGCTGGTGCAGGCGATCAAGTACGACGAGAAGGGCCAGAAGATCAACAAGTGGGTGTGGGACGACTGCGCGTTGTCGCCTATCGAGCTGGTGGACGCGATCTGGCGCGAGGTGCCGGATTTCCGTGAGAGCTACGAGGTGGCCGAGGGCTTGTATCGGCGCAGCGTGCCGGCCTATGACGAAAAGGTGGTGCGCGAGTTGCTGGTCAACGCGCTGGTGCATCGGCCGTATACGCAGCAGGGCGACCTATATCTCAACTTGCATCCGGAGCGGCTGGAGGTGGTGAACCCCGGTCGCCTGCCGTTGGGGGTGACGCCGCGCAACATCCTCAATGCCAGCCGACGTCGCAACGACGGGCTGGCGCGGATTTTCCACGACCTGAAATTGATGGAGCGCGAGGGCAGCGGCTTCGACCTGATGTACGACCGCCTGCTTTCCCAGGGGCGCCCGGCACCGGTACCAGAGGAAGGTACGGATTGGGTGAAGGTGACGATCCAGCGGCGCATTGTCCGGCCTGCCGTGCTGCGACTGCTGGCGGATGCGGATGAGCGCTTTCAGTTGACACAGCGGGAGCGGATCGCGCTCGGCGCGCTGGCGAAGACCGAAGGCATGACTGCGAAAGAACTGGGCGCGGTGCTCGAAAC
>JANNVF010000498.1:0-5551 GCA_031414315.1 Hyphomonadaceae bacterium
TCTGGATGTAGGGACCGTAGCGCCCGACATTGGCGAAGATCATTTCCTGATCTTCGGGGTGCGCGCCGACTTCGCGCGGCAGCGCCAGCAGCTTCTGCACCTTCTCAAAGTCCGGCTCGTCGGCGTTCCAGCCTTTCGGCAGGCTCGCGCGCTTGGGCTTTTCGCCATCCCCGAGCTGGAAGTAGAGGCCGAAGCGACCGCTGCGGATCGAGACGTCGAGGCCCGTTGAGGGATCCACGCCCAGCACCTTGCCGTCCGGCGTGATCGCGCCGTTGTCATCGCCGTTGGGCGCGAGCGCGCGGGTGAACTTGCACGGCGGTTCGGCATTGTAGTTTGAGCAGCCGATGAACGCGCCGTTCTTGCCGAGCCGGATGGAGAGGTTGCCGGTCTTGCACGATGGACAGCTGCGCGGATCGCTGCCGTCCTCGCGGGGCGGGAAGATGTGCGAACCGAGCGACTCGTTCAGCGCGTCGATGACGTGGGTGATGCGCAGGTCGGCAATTTCGCCGATGGCGCCGGAGAAGTCGGTCCAGAATTCGCGCATCAGCGTCTTCCACGCGAGTTCGCCCGCCGACACGAGGTCGAGCTTGGTTTCGAGATCGGCGGTGAAATCGTATTCCACGTATTTGTGGAAGAAGTTTTCCAGGAATGCCGTGACCACGCGACCGCGATCGTCAGGAATGAACCGCTTCTTGTCTTCGCGCACGTAGTTGCGTTCGCGCAGCTTCTCCAGGATCGACGCGTACGTGGACGGGCGCCCGATGCCGAGTTCCTCGAGCTTCTTGACGAGGCTCGCTTCGGAGAAGCGCGGCGGCGGTTCGGTGTGGTGCTGGTCGGCTTTCGCTTCGTTGACGGTGACCGTTTCGCCCTTGGTCACGCGGGGTAGGCGGCGGCTTTCATCGTCATCGGCCGCGTCGTCCTGGCCTTCCTGGTAGAGCGTCAAAAAGCCATCGAAAAGAACGACCTGGCCGGTGGCGCGCAGTTCGGTGCGCAGGCCCGGTTCGGCGAAATCGATGGTGGTGCGCTCCAGCGTCGCCGCTTCCATCTGCGAGGCCAGCGTGCGCTTCCACACCAGCTCGTAGAGCCGCTTCATGTCGCCATCGAGCCGGATCGAGTCCGGCTTGCGGTAGGCGTCGGTGGGGCGGATCGCCTCGTGCGCTTCCTGCGCGTTCTTGGCCTTCGTTACATAGCGACGGGGCTGTTCTGGCACATACTTGTCGCCGAACTCGCTGCCGATCTTCTTGCGGATCTGCTGGATGGCGGCTTCGTCCATCTGGACGCCGTCGGTCCGCATGTAGGTGATGAGACCGACCGTCTCGCCGCCGATGTCGACACCTTCATACAAACGCTGCGCCGCCTGCATCGTGCGCGAGGCGGAGAAGCCGAGCTTGCGCGCCGCTTCTTGCTGCAGCGTGGAGGTCATGAACGGCGGCGGCGGATTGCGCTTCACGGGCTTGGCGTCGACTTCGGCCACCTTGAAGCGGCCGCTCTTCACGGCGGCGAGCGCCGCGTCCGCCATCGCCTTGTCGGTGATGTCGAGGCGCTTCAGCTTCTTGCCGTCGTGCATGGAGAGGCGCGCGGGCAGATCGGCGCCGGACGCGGTCTTCAGGATCGCGTCGACGGTCCAGTATTCCTGCGGCTTGAACTTCTCGATCTCGACTTCGCGCTCGACCACGAGGCGCAGCGCCACCGACTGCACGCGGCCCGCGGACTTCGCGCCCGGCAGCTTGCGCCAGAGAATAGGTGAGAGGGAAAAACCGACCAGATAATCGAGCACCCGGCGGGCGAGGTAGGCGTCCACCAGCTCCATGTCGACCTGGCGCGGCGCGGCCATGGCCTTGAGCACCGCTTCCTTGGTGATCGCGTTGAAGGTGACGCGGCTGACCTTCTTGCCCTTGAGCTTCTTGGGGCCGAGCGCCTCGAGCACGTGCCAGGAAATCGCTTCGCCTTCGCGATCGGGGTCGGTCGCCAGAATGAGGGAGTCGGCGCTGCTCAGGGCCTGCGCGATCTCGCGCATGTGCTTGGCGCCCCTGGCGTCCATCTCCCAGTCGAGGGCGAAATCCTCGTCCGGGCGCACCGCGCCGTCCTTGCTGACAAGGTCGCGCACGTGTCCGTAGCTGGCGAGCACCGTGTAGTCGCGGCCGAGATATTTGTTGATCGTCTTCGCCTTGGCGGGCGACTCGACCACGACGACATTCATGGGCGGATGGTCCTTCGGTCGGCCGTTTGGAGGGCGCCCATAGGCACGCCCCGGTCGAGAGGGGCCGGTAATTGGGCGCCGTCGAGGCCAAAGTCAACCGCACCCTCTTCTCCTGTCCGGAGAATATGGTAACAATTCCCCTTATGGTTGTATTTCAAGCAGACGTCGCGCCCGTGCCCGCTCCCGAGGCGGTGTCCTATGTTCGCGCCCTGGCCGGCGATCTCGCCGTCATGTGCGTGGGTGCGGGACGGCCGGACGCCGCTATTGAATTGTTGCGCGTGGTGCTGACCCTGGATCGCCCGTTCGCGGCTCAACCGCCGGAGGCGAACGCGGCGCCCGGAGACGCCGCATAGCCACCGGGCAGGGTCGCTGCGCGGCCCTCCAGCTCCAGCTCCATGACTGCCGCCGCCACCGCGCCCACGGGCTGCGCCACGAGCCGCGCCAGATCGTTGACGTGAACGGGGGTGGGCGACAGCAGCTTCGCGACCTTCTGCGCGAGCCCCACCGGCGCGTCCAATGCCGCAGCATCGAACAGTGGCGCTGGGGAGCGGGTGCGGCGCGCCACCGGGGTTGGCTTCAGCACGTCGGCCACGTCCTGTGGCGTTTCGACCAGGATCGCGCCCTGCTTGAGCAGTCCATTGGAGCCTCGCGCACGCGGATCGAGCGGGGAGCCCGGCACGGCCATCACATCGCGTCCCTGCTCGCCGGCGGCGCGCGCGGTGATCAGCGAGCCCGAGCGTTCCGCCGCCTCGATCACGACAACGCCTAGCGCCATGCCGGAGATGATGTGGTTGCGGCGTGGAAAATCCCGCGCGCGCGCCTGAAACCCCAGTGGCGCTTCGGTGACCACCGCGCCCTTGGCACAGAGCCGTTCATGCAACGCGAGATTTTGTGGTGGGTAGGGGCGGTCGAGCCCACCGGCGAGCACAGCGATTGCGCCGGTTTCAAGGCTCGCTTCGTGCACACGCCCATCGATCCCGCGCGCCATGCCGGAGACGACGGTGTACCCCATCTCGCCAAGCTCGCGGGCGAAGTCGCCGGCGAGCTTGAGACCCGCCGCCGACGCTTCGCGCGCGCCGACGATCGCAACGATTGGTTTGGCGAACAGATCGATCCGGCCGCGCACGGCGAGCATCGGCGGCGCGGGATCAAGCTCTGTCAGCAACGCGGGATAGTCTGGCTCGCAACTGGCGATCAGTTGGGCGCTCATCTCGTCGAGCGCCTCCAGCTCTCTTTCGACGGCTTCTTCGGATGGCGGCGTCAGTCGGCCCTTTGACACGCGCGGCAGCGCTTCAAGCGCTGCGGCTGCGTCGCCGAAGCGTCCGATCAGCCGCTGGAAGGTCAGCGATCCCACGCCCGGCGTGCGCGCGAGACGCGCCCAGGCGATCCGCTCGCGTCGCGCGAGCGGGCGGCTCATTCGCCCGTCGCGTCCGCGATGGGCGCGGTGTCTTTCCTGGCGCCGATCTTCGGCTCCGTGCCGTTGAACAGGCGGGTGATGTTGGCGTGGTGGCGCACAAAGATCAGCACTGCCAGCACCGCGCAGAATGCTACGGGCGCCTGCCAGGCGCCGGGATTGGTCGCGAACGCGATCGCCGGCGCGGCTACTGCCGCGACCAGCCCGGCGAGCGACGAATAGCGGAACACGATCGCGGTCAGCACCCAGAGCGCGCCGCACGCCAGGCCGACAAGCGGCATGCCGGCGAGCAGCACACCGAAGAACGTCGCAACGCCTTTGCCGCCCTTGAAATTCAGCCAGACCGGAAAACAGTGACCGAGATAGGCCGCTGCGCCGGCCACGTAGCCGGCGTAGACGCCGTCATAGCCGATGTCCTGCTTGAACAAGGCCCGCGCGATCAGCAGCGCGATCGCCGCCTTGCCGCTGTCGAGCAGAAGGGTTGCGGCAGCGAGATCCTTGCGGCCCGTGCGCAGCACATTGGTTGCGCCGATGTTGCCGGAGCCGATCTCGCGGATGTCGCCCATGCCCGCAGCACGGACGATGACGAGCCCGAACGGGATGGAGCCCAGCAGATAGCCGAGCGCTGCGGCGAGCGCGAAAGAGACAGGCGGTTGATCCCACATGAGACCGGTCTATCAGGCCGGCGCCTCGGTGGGAAAGAGGGATTAAAGCCGGCGCGGCGCCATCAGTGCGGCGCTTGCCGCTTTCGATGCGCTGATCCGCGCGGTGACATCTGACTGCTGTTCCAGCGTGCGCTCCACTGTCCGCTCGGCGGCGTAGGTCGCGACGGGGTTGGCGGCGAAGATCGTCCAGGCGACTGTCCACACGAGCATCATGACGCGTATCCTTCAGGGCGCGGTCATCATGCTGAGTGAGACGTTAATTCGGCATTACGCGAAGTCAGCCTTGTGCGGCGGTTTCAAACACCGTCTCGCCGCCGACGATGGTGCGCCGCACCTGGCCCTGCATAAGCCGGCCATCGTACGGCGAGTTCTTGCACTTCGACAGCATCTTCTCGGCGTCGAACTTGAACGGCGCTTCGAGATCGAGCAGCACGATGTCGGCCGGGGCGCCTTTCGCGAGACGGCCCTGCGGCTGGCGCAGGATATCGGCGGGGCGTGACGTCATCGCCGCGAGCACGTCCATCAACGGCGCGTCACCCTGATGATACAGCGACAATGCCGCCGGCAGCAGCGTCTCCAGCGCGGAGGCGCCGAATGCGGCCTCGTCGAACGGCAGGCGCTTGTCTTCCGGCGGACGTGGGTCGTGACCTGATACAATCACGTCGAGCGTACCATCGCACAGCGCCTCGATCAGCGCGCGCCGGTCGTCCTCGCTGCGCAGTGGCGGGGAGAGCTTCGCGAACGTGCGGTAGTCGGTGACTTCCAGTTCGTTGAGCGTCAGGTGATGCACGCTGGCGCTCGCAAACAGCGCAACACCCGCAGCCTTTGCGCGGCGGATGGGCCCGAGTGTCGCGGCGGCGGAGATCATGTCGAGCAGCAGCCGCCCGCCGGTGAGTTCGGCCAGAGCCGCGTCGCGCTCCGCGTAGATGCGCTCGGCGGCGGCGGGAATACCGGGCAGGCCTAGACGCGCGCCGAGTTCGCCCTCATGCATCACGCCGCCCCTGGCGAGAAACGGATCCTCAGGACGATGCGCGACGAGCGCGCCAAACGCCGACGCGTAGGCCAGCGCGCGGCGCAGCATCCGGCTATCGGTGATGGGCCGGTCACCGTTGGAAAACAGCACCGCGCCGGCTTCGGAGAGCAGACCGATCTCGGTCATCAACTCGCCTTCGAGGCGCTTGGTCATTGCGGCAGCGGGCAGAACACGCACCCGCGCGCGTTCCTCGCCGCGCCGTTTGATGAACTCCACCAGGCTCACGTCATCGATTACGG
>JANNVF010000499.1:0-1537 GCA_031414315.1 Hyphomonadaceae bacterium
CCACCGCCAGCGACCAGGTGACGCCCACCCAGTTCGGACCGAACGTGTCGCGCGCCGCCATAAAGAAATTTTGCGTGAAGGTGAGATAGGACCAGAGTGGCATTGGCGCGTTCACCAGCCAGGCGTTCTGGCTCAAACCGAAAAACGCCGCGATTACGAATGCGCCGACCACAAGCAAGTAGAGCGGCAAGATGCGGCACGCGCGCCGGACAAAGAACGTCAGCAGCGCCCTGCCTGAACCTCGGCTGTCGATTAAAATTCCGCCGATCAGAAAGCCCGAGAGAACGAAGAACAAATCAACGCCAGACCAAGTCGTCGCCAATACCCGCTTCAGCTCAAACAACGCGGTTCCAGGCGACGGAAACAACTGGCAGGCGACGTAGTCGCCAGACCAATACGAGTAGAATCGCTAGGGCGCGGACGCCGTCCAATTCGTCGATGCGACGCGCCGCTACGGTCAACCTGCCATCCCCCCCCCATGGTCCAGGCATTGCCAGCTTGACACAGCCGGCTCGCCGCTGGACTTAGGGCAAATCGGAGCCCCATGCGCAAGACCGCACTTATCACCGGCGTCACCGGCCAGGACGGCGCGTATCTGGCGCGGCTGTTGCTGGACAAAGGCTATATCGTCCACGGAGTGAAGCGCCGCTCGTCCTCGTTCAACACCGAGCGGATCGACGACATCTACCAGGACATCCACGAAGCGGATGCGCGCTTCATCCTGCATTATGGCGACCTGACCGACGCCACCAACATCATCCGCCTGGTGCAGCAAACCCAGCCCGACGAGATTTACAATCTGGGCGCCCAGAGCCACGTCCAGGTGAGCTTCGAGACGCCGGAGTACACCGCCAATTCCGACGCACTCGGCCCGCTGCGGATTCTAGAAGCGATGCGTATTCTCGGGCTCGAAAAGAGCACGCGTTTCTATCAGGCCTCGACCTCGGAGCTGTACGGTCTCGTGCAGCAAGTGCCGCAGCGCGAAACGACGCCGTTTTATCCGCGCTCGCCCTATGCGGCGGCGAAGCTCTACGCCTATTGGATCACCGTGAATTACCGCGAGGCGTACGGCATGCACGCATCGAACGGGATTCTGTTCAATCACGAGAGCCCGATCCGCGGCGAGACCTTCGTCACGCGCAAGATCACGCGGGCGGTTGCGGCCATCCATCACGGCCTGCAAGACGTGCTTTATCTCGGCAATCTCGACGCGGCGCGCGATTGGGGCCATGCGCGCGACTATGTCGAGGGCATGTGGCGCATCGTGCAGGCGGATACGCCGGACGATTTCGTGCTTGGCACAGGCGAGATGCATTCGGTGCGTGAGTTCGTTGAACTTGCGTTCGCGCGCGTCGGTGAAACCATCACTTGGCGCGGCGAAGGCGAAAGCAAAGTCGGCGAGACAGCGGCGGGCCGAATCGTCGTGCGTGTAGACCCGCGCTATTACCGGCCAACAGAAGTCGAGCAATTGTGGGCCGATCCGACCAAGGCGCGCGAAAAATTGGGCTGGCGCCACACTACCAGTTTCGAAACATTA
>JANNVF010000500.1:0-2836 GCA_031414315.1 Hyphomonadaceae bacterium
CCTTCACTTTCGTTACGGCCTTCGGTGCAGGCCGCGCCCACGCCTCGCTTGAGGGGCTCCGCCGTCGGGGATCGATCATCGGGATCGATCTCCGGACGCGCCGGAGTTTCCATCATGTCGACTGTTGTTTCTTCGCCTTCGATCGGCTCGTCTATCGCTGGTCCCGATGTCCGTCTGTCGCCGGCCCAGCGTGTCACGGCGCAGATCAAGGCCGCGCTGGAACGCGGCGTGCGTCCCTGGATCAAGCCGTGGGACGATGGCGGCGCCGGTTTCGTTCTGCCGCGCCGTGCGAACGGTCTCGCCTATCGGGGTGTGAACGTCGTGGCGTTGTGGGCAGCTGCAACGGAACGCGGCTATCGCTCGCCATTCTGGTTCACGTTCAAGCAGGCGCTCGCGTTGGAAGCCTGTGTCCGAAAGGGCGAACGCGGGTCGTTCGTGGTGTTCTACGCGGAGAAGAAATCCGCTGCCGCCGAAGGGACGGCCGAGGATGAAACTGAGGTCGGCGTACGGCGCATCCTGCGCGGCTACACGGTGTTCTCCGCCGATCAGATCGAGGGGCTTCCCGAGAACTTCTATGCGCCGCCTTTGCCGACGGCGCCGCTCGACGGGCGCGAGGTCGAACTCGTCGGTTTGCTGGAGCGCGTGCCCGCGCTCGTGCGACACGGTGGAGCACGGGCCTTCTATGATCCGCGTGCGGATGTGGTCTGTCTGCCGGAGCCGGGTGCCTTTCGCGATCTTGGGACGTATCTGGCCACGCGCGGCCACGAGCTGGGGCATTGGACCCGCGCGCCGTCGCGGCTCGACCGTAATTTCGGCCAGAAACGGTTCGGCGATTCCGGCTACGCCTTGGAGGAATTGGTCGCTGAACTCAGCGCCGCGATCCTGGGCGCGGTGCTCGGCTTTCCCGGCGAGCATGTCGAAGACCATGCCGCCTATATCGCCTCCTGGCTCACCGTCTTGGATCAATCCCCTTCAGCCTTCCTGAGCGCGGCTGGAAAGGCGCAGGCCGCCGCCGATTACCTGCTCGGCTTCATGGGCCGCCGCCCGGATTTGGACGGGGAGGATTAGCGCCGGAGAAGCCCGCGCTGTTGGGTTAACGCCGTGCGCCACGGTGCGTTCTCGCCTGAGCTGGCGCGGGCGATGCATGGCCGGGTTAATGGGTGCGAGGACGACCAAGGCAAGGACGCGATGGCGGCTGGCGGCGGCGCTGGCTGTGGTCGGCGCCATTGGCGGCGCGGCTGTGTTTGCACATCCGGCGCCGGCGCTGATCTACAATCCATCGCCGAGCGTGCCGCGTGGTTTCTATATCCGAGCTCACGAGCCAATCGCGGTCGGCGCCTTCGTCACCTTGCGGGCGGCGGACGCCTCGCCGGCTTACGCGCAGGCGCGGGATTTCAGCGATCGCACCGATCGCTTCATCAAGCGCGTGGCGGCGGTTGGCGGAACGCTTGTATGCGCCGAAGGCGACCGCGTGACCGTCCCCGGTCGGGGTGTCGTGGCGCGGCTGGTGCGAGACACGGCCGGTCGGGTTCTGCCCTCTTGGGACGGTTGCCGAACCTTGGCCGCCGACGAGGTCTTCCTGCTCGGCGACACGGCGGAATCCTTCGACAGCCGCTATTGGGGGCCGGTGCGCATAAGCGCTATCAACGGGGTTTGGCGCCCCGTCTTCTAACGGCTTGGGTTCTTGACTTGTTCTTTTCCGCGTGCCGGGATGGGCGCGGATAGTCATCATGGTCGTGTTGTTCTTCATCTTCGTTTTGGTCGGGTGGTCGCTCCTTGCAACGGGTGCGCGGCGTGCGTTGCCGCTTGCGTTGAGTGCGAGCGCGGCCTGGCTCGCATGGCGGCTGGAAGGCGATGTCACGACGACGATCCTTGTCGGCCTCGCGGTGCTGGCCATCGTCGCCTTGCTCTTCGACTGGCTCATCGTTGCGACGCGGTGGCGCTCGACTTTCATCGCCCTGGAGGCCGCGGGCGCATGTGCGTTCGGAGTGCTGAGCGGATTTGCGATTGTAGGATCGAGCGGTGTGTCGGGAACGCCGTTGCTGCTTTCGATGGCCGTCTTCGCCCTGATCGCGACCACGGTGACGTTGCGATTTCGCGCGAACACCTAGTCGAGCGTGGTTGCTTAAAAGGCGAGTCGGAACGCGCGCTGATGAAGTTTTGCCGCGTGCAGAGGCGAAGACGGCAGCAGTTTTTCGGCGCGTGATTTCTTCAGCGGAATCGTGCGAGAAATAGTTGGAGTGAAGAAGCGGGATGATGCGGGAAGAGAGAATTTTTAGGGCAAGATAAAGCGCACCGTTTTCGCACACCAATTGCTTGTGCGCCTTTGCTTTTTCGCACGGTGCGGTGTGGACTCGAACGGTGCGGACACGGTGCTGTTCAATTCCGCATCAAGGGCCCGCTTCCATGAGTGCGACGAGCTTCAATCAGATATTTCGGACGCAGCGCCTGCACCGCGACGCCGTGGCGATCGCATCGCTGGGCTCCATGCGGTTTCATCGCGCGATCGAACGCGATGAGCTTGTCGGCAAGGCGAAGAATGGCCGAGCCAACGGAGGCGGTGGCGGGCGTGGAACACTCTCGCACAAACTTGCTGAACGCCTTGGCGGACCGCGGCGCTTCGGGTTCGGCGACGGGGTTGGCGCGAACGCCTACGCCTTCGATCCGCGCCAGCGGGCGATCGTGAAGATCCACTATTTCGGTCATGGCGGCGGTGGCGGCGGAGCGCTTCAGGCGCACGCGCGCTATGTGGCGCGTGAGGCCGCATCGCGTGGCGATGGGCCAAGCCGGGAACCGGCGCTCGACCCCGAGCCGGACGCCGACGCCAAGGAGGCGC
>JANNVF010000501.1:0-1527 GCA_031414315.1 Hyphomonadaceae bacterium
GGGGCAATCCAGTCCTCGAAGCGCTCGACCGGCTGGGGGAAGTTGAACGGGTCGGCGCAGACATCGATCGGGCGGGCGTCGCCGGTGACGATGTCGTGGTTGGCGTAGCGCCCGTCCGGCGGCGGGATGTGCGAGGTCAGCAGCAGCAGCGGAATGTTGGCATTGGCGAAGTTGCGGAGCGCGCGGGCGATGTCGGCGTAGCTCAGATGGAAGAAGCAGTCGCGGCACATCCAGATGTCGGCGCCGGGCAGCGGCCCCTTGGTGATATCCAGGAACTGGAAAGCGTGGCGGGCGTCGCCGTACTTCTTCGTGAGATCGGCGACGAGGGCGGGCACGATGTCGCTGCCGATGTAGCGCGTCGTCTCCGGCAGTGGCACCGCGCGCATCCAGTGGAAGTCTCCGCAGGGCGCATCGAGGAAGACGCCGATGTTGCGGTCGCGGACGATGCGCTCCAGCGCGGCGCGTATGCCGGCGGTGTAGGCCATCGTCGAGCCCGGGCCGGAGCGGCTCTCCGCGTCGTTCCAGAGGTTGTCGGCGTAGATTTCGGAGAACACCGTCTTCGGGTCGCCGATCTCGGCGAGCCGCGCCTTCAGCTTCTTGTAGCGGGCCTTGCGGGCGGATCGGCCCAGCGCGTGGGCGGCGCGGGCGAGGAGGGAGGGGGTGTCGGCCATGGCGGAGGTTTAGGTCATGGCCGGCGCGCGCGCCACTGGGGTGCTAACGGGATGCCTCGAGCGCCCAGGAAGCGAGCGCGCTTGCGAAGGGTGAGAGTCGTTCGCTTCCTGTTTCGGGTCGGCTGGGATAGAAATTTCGCAACGACGGCAGGGTTGTCGGCCCTGCCGGGGCGGCTCAATTGGGGAAACGGTGATGAGCCAGTACTTGGAAAACGTTTGGCTGGCCGTTCAGGATCCGAGTAACGCCGTCTACAATCTGACGTACGTGCTGCTCGTTCTGTCGGTGCTGATGCGCAACCTGTCCTGGCTGCGGGTGCTCGCGATCGGCTCCGGCCTGGCCAAGATCGGCTTCCAGCTCGCCACCAACACCAACGCGATGGAGTCGTTCTGGGAATCGATCCTGGTGATGGTCAACGTCACCCAGCTGATCCTGGTCTGGTGGGACAATCGCAAGCGTGGCTGGACGCCGGCGCAGAAGCAATTCCTGTCCACGTTCGATCCGCCGTTGCCGCACTCCGCCGCCGCGACCCTGCTGCGCAGTGGCTTCTGGCATGAGGCGCCGGCGGGCGTGAAGATCATCGAGGAGGGGCAGCCGGTGAGCGCGCTGCTCTACGTGGCGTCCGGCGAGGTGCTGATCGAGGCGGGCGGCAGCACGGTGGGGCAATGTTCGATGGGCGACTTCCTCGGCGAGATGACCTGGCAGAGCGGCAAGCCGGCCACGGCGACGGCGGTCACGACGGGGCCCGTGCTCTATCTGCGCTTCGGGCGCGGCAGCCTCGAGCGCGCCATGCACCAGCGGCCGGTGCTGCAGTATGCGCTGCAGACGAGCTTCAACCGCAACCTGATCGACAAGCTG
>JANNVF010000502.1:0-5613 GCA_031414315.1 Hyphomonadaceae bacterium
AAGGTGAACGACAAGCGCGGCAACCCGATCGAGATCGCCACCGTGGTGGTCTGGCGCGTCGCCGACACCGCCCAGGCGCTGTTCGACGTCGACGCCTACGAGAGCTTCGTGACCATCCAGGTGGAGACGGCGCTGCGCGAGATCACTTCACATTTCGCCTACGACCACGCCGAAGCCGACGAGCCCACCCTGCGCGCCGATGGCGACAAGGTGGCCACGTTGCTGCGCGAGAAGCTGCAGGAGCGCATCGCCGTAGCCGGTCTCGAGATCGACGAGGCCAAGCTCTCCCACCTCGCCTATGCGCCGGAGATCGCCGGGGCCATGCTGCGCCGCCAGCAGGCGGAGGCTGTGCTGTCGGCCCGCCAGACCATCGTGCGCGGCGCGGTGCTGATGGTGGAAAGCGCGCTGGAGCAGCTGTCGGAACGCGGCATCGTCAAGCTTGATGACGAGCGCCGCGCGGCGATGGTGTCGAACCTGCTCGTGGTGCTGTGCGGGGACCGCGACGCCCAGCCGGTGCTCAACACCGGCACGCTGTATCAGTAGCCTGACCCGATGGCCGCGGCCCGCAAGTCGTTCGCCCTGCGCCTCGACCTGGCGCTCCACGCCGCGCTGGAGCGGCTGGCCGCGGCGGACCTGCGCAGCGTCAACGCCGAGATTGAGTTCCTGCTGCGCGAGGCGCTGAAGGCGCGCGGCGTCAAGATCCCGACTTCAGACTCTGAATGAGGGCTAGCGCTTTGGCGGACCGAACATGCTCGCCCACCAGTCGTTGGGCGCGCGGTTCGTGGCGGCGATGTTCACAACTGTTGTCATGACGAACCCGCCGAGAAGAGCGAGGCCGGCAATCCCGGCGTGCATCAAAGATCGATCCGAAAGCTGGATGGCATTGTCGAAGGAGATGTGACGAGGGGCGCCGCCATACATAATGAGGAGCATTTCCGACGTTCCAAGCACACCGTAAAATGCGGCGACGGCAAAGTTGACGACCGCATACCCGGTCAACAACCAAGGCCGGTGGAACTCTTTCACCCACCCACTCAAGCCATTCTGTGCCATCATCCCCTCCAGACCTGCATCCGGCGTCCATTTTTCGGATCGCGAGCGCCGATACGTTACCCCTCCCCCCTGGCGCGTTTCCAGCCCCATCCTTGCACCGCCCGCCCTACCGCGCTAAGCCCCCGCGATCCGATAAAACTGGATCGATTCCTGGACCGCCGAAGGCGGGTTGTGAGCGCGCATGCCGAAACGTACCGACCTTGAGACGATCCTGATCATCGGCGCGGGGCCTATCATCATCGGGCAGGCGTGCGAGTTCGATTACTCGGGCGTGCAGGCGGTGAAGGCGCTGAAGAGCGAGGGCTACCGCGTCGTGCTGGTGAACTCGAACCCGGCGACGATCATGACCGATCCGGAACTCGCCGACGCGACCTACATCGAGCCGATCACGCCGGCGTTCGTTGAAAAGATCATCGCCCGCGAACGCCCGCTGACGAAAGGCGGTTTCGCCGTGCTGCCGACGATGGGCGGACAGACCGCGCTGAACACGGCGCTGACACTCGCCAAGCAGGGCGTGTTTGAAAAATACAATGTGGAAATGATCGGCGCCCGCGCGGACGTCATCGAGAAGGCCGAGGACCGCCAGAAGTTTCGCGACGCAATGGATTCCATCGGGCTGGAAAGCCCGCGCTCGCGCGTGGCGCGCACGCTGGAGGAAGCGATCGGCGCACTCGAGTACGTGGGCCTGCCGTCGATCATCCGGCCGTCGTTCACGCTCGGCGGTCTCGGCGGCGGCATCGCTTACAATGTCGAGGAGTTCAAGGAGATCGTGGAGCGCGGGCTGGTGATGAGCCCGGTGGGCGAAGTTCTCGTTGAGGAAAGCGTGCTCGGCTGGAAGGAATACGAGATGGAGGTGGTCCGCGACACGGCGGACAACTGCATCATCATTTGCTCCATCGAGAACATCGACCCGATGGGCGTGCACACGGGCGACTCGATCACCGTGGCGCCGGCGCTGACGCTGTCGGACCGCGAGTACCAGGTGATGCGCAACGCCTCCATCGCGGTGCTGCGCGAGATCGGGGTGGAGACCGGCGGCTCCAACGTGCAGTTTGCGGTGAACCCGAAGGACGGCCGCCTCGTCGTCATCGAGATGAACCCGCGCGTGTCGCGCTCTTCCGCGCTGGCGTCGAAGGCCACGGGCTTCCCCATCGCCAAAGTCGCCGCGAAACTGGCGGTGGGCTACACGCTGGACGAAATCGCCAACGACATCACCGGCGGCGCGATGCCCGCGAGTTTCGAGCCGACGATCGACTACGTCGTCACCAAGATCCCGCGCTTTGCATTTGAAAAATATCCGGGCTCCGACACCACGCTCACCACGTCGATGAAAAGCGTCGGCGAAGCCATGGCCATCGGCCGCAACTTCCAGGAAAGCCTGCAGAAAGCGCTGCGTTCGCTCGACACCGGCCTCACCGGGCTCGACGAAGTCGAGATCAAGGGCGGCGGCGATGAGGACGGTGGGCGCGCGGCGGTGCGCGAACGTCTGGTGACGCCGAAGGAGGACCGCCTCCTTGTGGCGGCGGAAGCGCTGCGGCGCGGCCTGACCGTGGAGGAAATCTGCGCGGCGTCGCATTACGATCCGTGGTTCGTGCGCCAGCTCGCTGAAATCGTCGGCACGGAAGCGACAGTACGCGCCACCGGCCTGCCGAAGACGGCGCAAGGCATGCGCGCGCTGAAGGCGCAGGGTTTCGGCGATGCACGTCTCGCGACGCTGACCGGCCAATCGGAAACCGACGTGCGCAAGGCGCGCCACGCGCTGGGCGTGCGCCCGCAGTTCAAGCGCATCGACAGCTGCGCGGCGGAGTTCCTGGCGTCGACGCCGTATATGTACTCCACGTACGAGACCGGCATGTTCAACGCCGCGCCGGAATGCGAGAGCGAACCCACCGCCCGCGACAAGATCGTCATCCTCGGTGGCGGCCCCAACCGCATCGGCCAGGGCATCGAGTTCGACTACTGCTGCTGCCACGCCGCGTTCGCGTGCCGCGACCTCGGCGTTGAATCGATCATGGTCAACTGCAACCCGGAGACGGTCTCCACCGATTACGACACATCGGACCGGCTCTACTTCGAACCACTGACAACCGAAGACGTGCTGGAAATCCTGCACGTCGAAAAATCCAACGGCGTGCTCCAGGGCGTGATCGTCCAGTTCGGCGGGCAGACGCCGTTGAAGCTTGCGCAACCGCTCGAAGCCGAAGGCGCCCCGATCCTCGGCACCACGCCGGACGCGATCGATCTCGCCGAGGACCGCGAGCGCTTCCAGAAACTTCTGCACAAGATCGGCCTCAAGCAGCCCGACAACGCCACCGCACGCAGCGAGGAAGAGGCGCTCGCGGCCGCGCGCGCGGTTGGATATCCCGTCGTGCTGCGCCCCTCCTTCGTGCTGGGCGGACGCGCCATGGAAATCGTCTACGACGACGAAGGCCTGATGCACTACGTGAAGAACGCGGTGAAGGCGTCGGCCAATTCGCCGGTGCTGGTGGACCGCTATCTCCGCGACGCGATCGAGGTGGACGTGGACGCGATCTGCGACGGCGAGACCGTGTGGGTCGCGGGCGTGATGGAACACATCGAGGAAGCCGGCATCCACTCCGGCGATTCCGCCTGCGCGCTGCCGCCGTACACGCTGCCGAAAGAACTCATCGTCGAAATCGAAAAACAGACCGAAACGCTCGCCCGCGCGTTGAACGTGCGCGGACTCATCAACATCCAGTTCGCGATCAAGGACGGCGACATCTACATCCTCGAAGCCAACCCGCGCGCGTCGCGCACCGTGCCGTTCGTCGCCAAGGCGACGGGCGCGGCCGTGGCGGCGATCGCCGCGCAGGTGATGGCGGGCGTGAAGCTGTCGCAGATCAAGCGCAAGAAGCTCACCGGCAGCCACGTTGCGGTGAAGGAAGCGGTGTTTCCGTTCGCGCGCTTTCCGGGCGTCGATCCGATCCTCGGGCCCGAGATGCGCTCCACAGGCGAAGTGATGGGTCTGGATGTCGACTTTCAGTCGGCGTTCGCGAAAGCCCAGATCGCCGCCGGCGACACCCTGCCCACCACCGGCACGGTGTTCATATCCGTGAAGGACAGCGACAAGAAGCACATGGAGGAGGCCGCCCGCGACCTCATCGCGCTGGGCTTCGCCATCGTGGCGAGTTCGGGAACGGCCGACCATCTGGCGGCCGCCGGCATCGCGGTGTCCCGCGTCAACAAGGTGGCCGAAGGCCGCCCGCACATCGTTGATTCGATGAAGAACGGCGACGTACAGCTGGTGTTCAACACCACCGAGGGCGCGCAGTCCTACCGTGACAGTTTTTCTATACGGCGGACCGCCCTGCAGCAGGATATCCCGTATTATACAACGGTCGCAGGGGCCAAGGCCACGATCCAGGCCATCCGGCGCC
Organism: Hyphomonadaceae bacterium; assembly: GCA_031414315.1. Classification (GTDB taxonomy): domain Bacteria; phylum Pseudomonadota; class Alphaproteobacteria; order Caulobacterales; family Aquidulcibacteraceae; genus VFBF01. The sequence goes on from JANNVF010000502.1 coordinate 4,452, forward strand.
TGAAGGACGGCGACCTCGAAGTTCGCCCTCTACAGAGCTACGCTTGACGACCGCCCCCTTGCATGGCTGACTTTCGACCCGATTTTTAGCACCTCGCGTAGAACTGAAAGTCCCGGACATATGGAAAAGGTACCGATGACGGCCGAAGGCCACGCGGCGATCGACGCGGAGCTGAAGCGCCTGAAAACCGTTGAGCGCCCGACCGTCATCCAGGCGATCGCGGAGGCGCGCACCCACGGCGATCTGTCGGAGAACGCCGAGTATCACGCCGCCAAGGAGCGGCAGAGCTTCATCGAGGGCCGCCTCGCGGAACTTGAGGACAAGCTCGCGCGCGCGCAGGTGATCGACGTGTCGCGCCTCAGCGGCGACACCATCAAGTTCGGCGCGACCGTGACGGTGCTCGACGAGGACACCGAAGAGAAGGCCGTCTACAAGATTGTCGGCGAGGACGAGGCCGATGTGCGCGCCGGCAAGATCTCGATCTCCTCGCCCATCGCGCGCGCCATGATCGGCAAGGAACAAGGGGACGTAGTGGAAGTCGCAGCACCCGGCGGCGCGCGCTCGTACGAGATTCTGAAAGTGAAGTGGAAGTAGGCGCGCCCCCTCCCCCGCGTACGGGGGAGGGTTGTGCTGTCCTACTCCAGCGCGGCCGGGAACGCCGGCAGGCTGGCGAAATCTTCCTTCACGTGCTGCCGGATGATCCGCGAGCCGGTCTCGGCAGACAGCGCCTCCACCTTGTCCATCGCCGCGAGTGTCATCGCGCGATCGGCGTTGAAGCGCGGCACGAGGCGTTTCTCGCGTGACGTCGACAGGTGCCACAGGTCGCCCGTCAGCAGCACCGCGCCGGAGTTCGCCGTCTTCACCAGCAGCACGGTGTGGCCCGGCGTGTGACCCGGTGCCTGCACGATGACCGCCGTGCCATCGCCAAACACATCGTGGGTGCTATCGCCTTCGATCAACGTGGTCTTGGCGTTTTCCAGCGCGCTGTAGGAAGCGAAGTCTTTGCCCTGGCGCGCGGCCTCGGTGAACATCGCCGTGCGCTCGTCCGCATCGACGATCCACGTCGACGCGGCGAACAGGTTGCCGTTGCCGATGTGATCGAAATGCAGGTGCGAGAACGACACGTACTCGATATCGGCCGGCGTCAGGCCGAGTTCGCCCA
>JANNVF010000503.1:0-5230 GCA_031414315.1 Hyphomonadaceae bacterium
ACCGCCGCCACCACCAGGGGCGCCGCCGCCGCGATATCCGCCACCACCACCGCGATCACCGCCGCCGCCGCCGAAGCCGCCGCCACCGCCGCCGCGATAGCCACCGCCACCGCCGCCACGATCACCAAAGCCACCGCCGCCGCCGCCGAAGCCGCCACCGCCGCCGCCAAAACCGCCGCCCGCAGGCTCGTCGGTTTCGCTCGCGCTTTTGTCCTTACGGCCGCGGCCGTGATCTTTCTTCTTGTCGTCGGTGGTGTCGTCGTCACCAAATTCGTCGTCGAAACTCATAGTCCTCTTCCCCAAACGGGATCATGCCACGCACGGTTTCCCGCGCGCAGCGCCAACGTCGTTCTTGAGCATGTTTTGGGGGATTTAAATCGCCGCACGCCGCGGAACTTCGCACTCTGCCAACAACCAACTTGTCAGCCTTGACAAATGTATGCGGTAAAAACGCCGTCCTCGCAAGGCGAATCGGGGGTCAGGCCGGTGTGGGGGCCTGCCCGGAGGCCTGGGCCCGTTCCCGCCGCGCCACGACCCAGGCCACAATCGCCGCCCCGATCAGCTTGGAGACGATCCCGGTGATCACCGTCCCCCACGCAAAAATGCCGGGGACGACGAAAGAGGCGAGGTAGATGAACACCGTCTGGTCCAGCGGCGCCGACAGGGTGCTGGACAACATGATCCGCTGGGAAAGCGGCCGCTTGCTGAAGGTGTAGACCCCCCAGTCGACCAGCTCGCTGATCAGAAACGCCGCGCCAGACGCCACCACCACCACGATCCACGAGGTCATCGAGGAGAAGATGAGGCCAAGGATCATGGCCGCAAGCACCCGGTGGCCGATCTCCCTCTGGGTGAAATCGCGGACCACGAGCACCAAGCCGGTCACGATCGCCAGCGGCTGGAACACCCCGCCGCCAAGCCCCGGCGGAATGTCGTAGGTCTGCACATGCGCGAACGACCAGTTGATCAGCGGCATCAGCCCGACGTAGGCCGCCGTCCACGGTTTCTTGGCGATGATCAGCGCCAGCAGCGTGACCCCGATGACCGGGAGATAGACCACGGGCTGCGAGACGAAAGCGTGGAAGGCGGTGAGGTTCATCGGCGGAGACTGGAGCGCCCTCCTTGCCGACGCAAGACTCCCACGGCCCGGTAGCACGTCGTGTCGTCGAGGTGTCGTCGCAACCCTCGCGGCCCTGGCGCGTTGAAACGTGTGGGCGGCGATGGAGCAAATGATGAAGACGATCTCCTGTCTCGCGCTCGCGGTCGGCCTGCTGGCCGGCGTGGCATTCGCCGGACCTGAAGCCACCACGGTCGCCACGGGCGGCGATGCGCAAAGCACCTATTCAGCCGCGGAGGTGGGCGTCGCGCGCCGCGCCTATCGCGCCCAGTGCACGCGGTACCAGCCCGCCGACATGTGCGAGTGTCTGACCTCCGGCTTTGCCCAGGCGCTCTCGCCCGCCGAGGTGCGCCTTGCCGCCGCGCAACTTTCCGTGCGCTTCGGGCGCGACGAGCGCAGCAAGATCGCCGCGCAGCGTGCGCTTGACCGCAACGCCCCGCGCATCGGTTTCCCGACGATCGAAGCTCGCTCGTTCGCCACCGAACGCATCCAGACGCTGGAAGCCGATCTCACGCCGATCTGCGCGGCGGCGCACTAAAGCATCTCCAGCCGCCACCCCGATGCGTCCGACAACGCCAGCCGCGCCGACAGCACGGGCAGCAGCGCGCGCAGCTGATCGGCCAGCGTGTAAGGCGGATTGATCACCAGCAGGCTCGACGCGACGAGCCGTCCATCCAGCGTCGCCTTGTCTACCGCAAGATCGACCCGCAGCGCCTTGACCACGCGCCCGGACATCAGTTCGGCGTCCGCGCGTTCGATCTCGCGCAGATCCTTCAGCGGCCGCCACCAGATGTACGTCGCGTAGCCGAACCGCGTGAGCGCCAGTTTCAGCGCCCTGATCGTGCGCGCCATATCGAGATCGCGGTCCTCGTAGGGCGGATCGATCAGCACGAGTCCGCGCCGCTCCGGCGCCGGCAGCAGTGCGCCCATCGCTTCAAAGCCATCGCGCTCGTGCACCTGCGCGCGCGGGTCACCGTCAATGCGTCGCCGCAGCGCGCCGGCTTCTTCCGGATGCAGTTCGCACGCGACGAGGCGATCTTCGGGCCGCATGCCGGAAAGCGCCTGCAGCGGCGAGCCGGGATAGGCGAGGAGGTCGGCGCCGGCGTTGGCCGCGCGGATCGCATCCATCAACGGCGCAAGTTCCGCCGGCGCTTCCGGCCAGTCCCAGATCCGCTGCGCCGCGTCGCGCCATTCCGGGCTGCGCTGCGCCTCCTCGCCGTCCAGCGCGTAGAGCCCGCGGCCGGCATGGGTGTCCATCACCGCAAACGGCGTCGCCTTGCGGCGCAGATGCTCCAGGCACAGCGCCAGCGTCGCGTGCTTGAGGATGTCGGCGTGGTTCCCGACGTGGAAGGCGTGGCGGTAGTTCATCTCCGGATACTACCCGGCTTCCGGCGCAATGATCCGCAAAGTGGGAAAATAGGATGCGTAGCGGCGGCGGTCGCGGGTGAGGAGCGTGAGCCCGGAAACTGCCGCGTGTGCGCCGATGTAGAAGTCGGGCATGGGCGAGCTGCGGAGACCGCCGCGCCGCCGATAGTCGAGATGCGCTTTGCCGGCGAGAAAACCCGCCTCGTAGGGAAGGGGCAATCGGCGAAATTCGACAGGTCCCAGCACCTCCTCCAGTTCATTGACCGTGGCGAAGCCCACGGACACTTCAGCGTAAATGATCGGGTTGATGGCTAGTGCATTGCCGTCCGCCGCTTCCGCAACGGCGTCGCGCGACCACGCGCCCCAGATCGGCGCTTTCGAGATTAGATCAATGATGACGTTGGAATCGACGAGGATCACTCCTCAGGCCCTCGCATGAGCGCCATGATTTCCTCTGTCGTCATCTTCACCGTCGCGGAGCCCCAGAGACGATCAACAATGCGCTGACCGCGGGTTTTTCCCCCATCTTCTGGCTTGGCCTTCACGAGCCGCACGCCATTTCCGTCGATCACGAAATCCACGTCCGTGCCGGGCATGAAACCCGCCTCCTCGCGGATATCCTGGGGGATCGTGACCTGACCCTTGCTGGTGATACGCATATTCTTACTCCTACCAGTAAGAGTATTACTTCTACTCCCTTAAACAAGTAGGGCCGTTCAGCAAATCCTAACCAAAATCGGCCCCTTCCCAAATCATCCCATATATGCCCATATGCGCCCGCTTGGTGACCGATGGGGCCGCCGGGCACGCACACGGGGCTCGCGTGCATGTTTCTGGGCACGCACATCGTCGGCGTGGACGCCAAGGGGCGGGCATCGGTGCCTGCACCGTTCCGCGCGCTGCTCAAGGGCGGCGAGGACGGGCGGGGCCGCGTCTATGTCTGGCCGTCGTATCGCGGGGCCTTCCTGGAGGGGGGCGATCTTTCGCTGCTCGCGAAGTATCAGGCCGCGCTGTCCGCGCGCGGCGAGTTCGACGATCTCCGCGACGATCTCGACTACGCCATTTTCGGCGAAGCCCGCGCTCTTGATCTCGATGAAACCGGCCGCGCCTCGCTGCCGGAGGATCTGCGCGCGCACGCGCAGCTGAACGGCAAGGCGGCGTTCGTCGGCCTTTCTGAACGCTTTGAAATCTGGTCGCCGGCGCTGCTCGGCGCGCGCATTGCGGAAGCCCGTGCGAAGGCGGCCGAGAAACGAGCACTGCTGGCGCGAAGTCCTGGAAATGGGGGCGGCCAGTGAGTCACGCGCCAGTTCTCCTCCATGAAGCCATTGCCGCCGTGGCCCCCAAGGCCGGCGACGTCATCGTCGACGCCACGTTCGGCGGCGGCGGTTATACCCGCGCGCTGCTGGAAGCCGCCGACTGCAAGGTCATTGCGCTCGACCGTGATCCCGACGCCATCGCCCGCGCCCGCGCATTCGCCCGGCTAACCCCGTGGCGGCTCGATGCGCGCGAGGGCAAGTTCGGCGATCTGGAAACCCTCGTGCCGGAGCCAGTGGACGCCGTGGCGCTTGATCTCGGCGTTTCTTCCTTCCAGCTCGACGAGCCGGAGCGCGGCTTTTCCTTCCGCTTCGATGCCCCGCTCGACATGCGCATGGGAAACAAGGGCCCCAACGCCGCTGACGCTGTGGCCCGGCTGTCGGAGGAGGCCTTGGCCGACGCCATCTGGGCGCTGGGCGAGGAAACCGCGAGCCGCCGCATCGCCCGCTTCCTGATCGAAGCCCGCCGTGAGGCGCCGATCGACAACACGACCCGGCTCGCCGATCTCGTCGAACGCGCGCTCGGGGGCCGCAAGGGCGCGCGCACGCATCCCGCCACCAAGACCTTCCAGGCGCTGCGCATGCTTGTGAATGACGAGCTCGGGGAACTCGCCCGCGCTCTGGCCGCAGCCGAAACGAGGCTGAATCCCGAAGGCCGACTCGTGGTGGTGTCGTTCCATTCGCTGGAGGATCGGGTCGTGAAGAACTTCATGGTCGACCGCGCGGGCGCCGCGGGCGGGGGATCACGGTATGCGCCGGAACGTCCGGTGGGCCGCCCGCCGTCGTTCCGCCTGCCGCACCGCAAGGCCATCGCGCCGTCGGAGCAGGAGCTCGCCGCCAACCCGCGCGCGCGGTCGGGCAAGCTGCGTCTCGCGGTGCGCACGGACGCGCCGGCGTGGGGCGCGTTCGAGACCCGTGCGCTCGCGCCGATCGCGCAGGCCGAATGGGAGCGGCTCTGACCATGTGGAAAGCCAGCGTGCAGACTTTTGGGGGCCGGTTTTTCGTGCCGATCGCCGGCGCCATCATCCTCGTGATGGCGGTGGGCGTGTTCAAGGCCAAGACCGACGCCGCCGCCACGCGCAAGCGCGTCGCCGAAATGGAGGCGAGCGTCGCCGCCGCGCGGGAGGAAGCGCGGGGTCTGGCGGCCGAAGTGCAGTTCCTGGAGAGCCCCAAGCGCATCGAAGCACTGTCTCGCCTCGAGCTGGCGAAGGCGCCGGCGTCGCGGGACCAGAAAAATGCGCTCGAAGATCTGGCGCCCGCTACGCCGGGCGCACGTCCCTGATGGTGGCGCTCGACGCAACCCCGCATGCCGGAGCCAGCACACCCGTCGTCGAAGCGGCGCCGGCCGCGCGCCGCGTGCATCGCCTGATGGCGGCGCTGCTGGTGATCTTCACGATACTCGCCGGCCGCGCGGTGCAGCTGTCCTTCGCTGGCG
>JANNVF010000504.1:0-12235 GCA_031414315.1 Hyphomonadaceae bacterium
CCGGAAAAAGCCAAAACCTACAGCATCGGGGCGATCTTCAAGACCAACAACTTCAAGGCCTCGCTCGATTACTGGCGGTTCAACTTCGACAACCCCATCGTCTCCGAAGGCACGGTGGATATCGTGAACGCGATGTTCCCCGGTGGGGCCTCCACGAATTGCGGAATGCCCATGTTCGCCGGACTGCAGTCGCGCTTTACTTTCAACGCAAGCGGCTGCGGCATCGCCAACATCTCGCGTCTGCGCGTCAACACCGTCAACGGCGGCGCCGTGGTGACTGACGGCTTCGATCTGCTCGTCGATTGGCAGATCGAGGACGTGCTTGGCGGCGAGTTGGCGTTCGGCACGGTCGCGACGTACACGCAAAAGTATGAAGTCGGCGCACTCAGCGTGGAGGGCGTTCTCGTGGCGCCGTCTTTCGACGCCGCGGGCAAGCTGAACTACCAGACGACCGCCTATCCGCTGCCCCAACTAAAGGGCAGCGTCTACGGCCAGTACTCCACCGGACCGCACAACATCCGTGTGACCGCAAACTATCTGGATAGCTACACCGACCAGCGCGCGATCATCACGGGCGCCGGCAAGGAGATCGACAGCCACTTGTCGTTCGACGCGGCCTACCGCGCCGATCTGCCGTGGGATACGACCGTCACCGTGGCGATCGACAACCTCACGGATGAAGATCCGTCGTTCGCCCGGCTGGACCTCAACTATGACCCCTTCACCGGGGGCGCGTTGGGGCGCACGGTCAAGCTGGGCCTGAACAAGCGGTTCTAGGCAACGGACGTCACCTCCGGAGCCGGCGCAAGCCGGCCCCGGAGGGGCTCAATTTCAAGTTCGGCGGTTGAGCCGAGCGCCTCCCGTGGGGCGCCATTCCTGACGAAGACTCTCAAAGCCCCGGAGCGATCCGGGGCTTTTTTCGTCAGCCCAGAATGCGCGCGCCGGCGTGCAGCGCCACCCCGACCAACCCGCCGATAATCGTGCCGTTCAGGCGGATGAACTGAAGGTCGCGACCGACATTGTGTTCAAGCTTCTGCACGACCGTGTCGGCGTCCCACGCGCGGATGGTGTCGGAGACCAGCCGCGACACATCCTGACCGTGACGGCCAGCGAGATCGACAACCAGTGCGCGCAGCCGATCGTTCAGCGCCTGGCGCAGCGTGGCGTCTTCGGTCAAGCCTTCACCAAACCGTCGCAGCGCCTCCATCACCCACGCGCGCAGTTGAGAATCTTCCGACTGGCAGTCCTTGCGCAGCGACGCTTTGATGTGTCCCCACGCCGCGTCGAGCGCGTCCGACACCGCCGGGTGTGCGAGCATGTCGCGCGCCCACACCTCGATGCGGCCGTGCATGACGGGATCGCTCTTCAGGTCATCGGCAAACTTCGCCACGATCTCGTTGACCCGGACGCGCAGCGCATGGTTTGGATCGCGCGCGGCTTCGGTCAGCAGATCCTCCAGCGCGCCGATCATCGCGTCGGCGGCCTGCGCGTCCACCGTCAGGAAGCGCCAGAGCCAATTGGTGCGCTCGCGCACCCTGGCGCGGATCTGGTCCTGATTGTCTTCCAGCCACTTCCAGCCTTCCTGCAGGCCGGCGTCGAGCAACGCCTGATGACGTCCCTGCGCCGCGAGCGCTTCGAGCAGATTGCCGATGGTGGGCGCGAGCTGGGCGGTAATGAACCGCGTCGAGGTCTGCTTGCGCAGGAACTCCGCGACGGTTTCGTCGTCGAGCGTATCGAGCACGGCGGGGATGGCGGACACGATGCCGTCGGCCACCCGCGCGGACTGGTCTGGTCCCGACAGCCAGGCCCCGAGCGCCAGCGCCATGTCCTGCTTGGCCACGCGCTGCTCGACGAGATCCGGCGCCAGAAAGTTCTCGGCGATGAACACGCCGAGCGCGTCGGCGATGCGACCCTGGTTGCGGGGAATAACGGCGGTGTGCGGGATCGGCAGGCCAAGCGGGCGGCGGAAGATCGCGGTCACGGCAAACCAGTCGGCGAGGGCGCCCACCATGGCAGCCTCCGCGAACGCGAGGATGTAGCCCCACGTGATGGTGTCGGAGCCGACGGTATGGGCGGCGATGTAGAGCAGCGTCATCGCCGCCAGCAGGCCGTTGGCCCAGCGGCGCATGCGCACAAGACTCGCCGGCTCCCGTTCGACCGGCACGACGGGCATCGCGGCAGCGGGCGTCTCGTCGATCGGCTCTGGGGGCATCGGGTCTCCGGCGGGGCCAGAATCTAGGCCAGGATCGAGGGCGGAAGGGACACATGCGGGATAATTCATAGAACCCAAACGCACGGCACGGCGTAGAGGCTCCGGAATCGCCGCGTCGACCTTATATGGGCGCCATGACAGATACGCCCGCCGCCACACTGGTTTCCGCTTGGACCCGCACCCGCAACCAGCTCAGGGCGGCCGGTGTCACCTCGCCTGTGTTCGACGCGCGCCTGCTGGTGGAGGCCGCCTTCGGCGTGGCGCGGCTGGACATTCTCACTGACCCGCATCGCGCGGTGGACGCCGCCGCGCTGGCCCGGCTCGACGGGCTAGCGGCGCGGCGGGTGGCGCGGGAGCCTCTGGCCTATATCCTTGGCCGCACGGAGTTCTGGTCATTGCCGTTCGCCGTGAGCGACGCCGTGCTGACGCCCCGGCCGGACACGGAGACAGTCGTTCACGCAGCGGTGGCAGCGCTGCCGGAAGACATACCGGTGCGGGTGCTGGATCTGGGCGCAGGGTCCGGCGTCATCCTGCTCTCGATCCTGCATGTCCGCCCCTTGGCAGAAGGAATCGGCGTCGACGCCAGCGAGGCGGCGCTGGACATCGCTCGCGCTAATGCCACTGCGCTGGGCCTCGACGCGCGCGTCCGGTTCGTGAAGGGAGACTGGGGGGCCGGGATCGAGGGGGCATTCGATCTGGTCGTCTCCAACCCGCCCTACATCGCCAGCGCCGAGATCGAAACGCTGGAGCCTGAAGTCGCCATTCATGAGCCGCGCCTGGCGCTCGATGGCGGCCCGGATGGCCTGGACGCCTACCGCCGGCTGATGCCGGACGTCGCCCGGCTGCTTCGGCCGGGCGGGAGGTTCGCGCTGGAGATTGGGCAGGGGCAGGGCGATGACGTGATCGCGATTGCCAGGGCGGCGGGCCTTGTCCCGGAAGCGGTGCGGCCCGATCTCACTGGGGTCGGGCGGGTGGTGATCGGCGCCAAGCCCGCTCTCTAGCGCGCACGCTGGGCCGGTCGCCTGAGACGTAGCGTCACGGAAAAAGGTGTTGGCGGACTCAGGCTCTCGCGCTACCGTGATCTCAGCGGTATCCCGTCGGTGACGGCGCTCCAGTTGGCCGGGTCCGGGCAGCGGACGCCAGCGAGGCCGACAGGGAGGAACCGCCGGCCTCGCGCGGTGTTTGTAAGACGCGGGCCGAGCTCACCAACCGCATCGGCGAAGCAGAAGCGCCGGCGTTCGTGGCTTAGCGATGTGGTCACCGGCACTTTGGTCCGGGCACTTTGGTCCCAGAACTTTAGGTCAGAGACACTTTAGGTCAGAGACTTCGAAGCAACCCCCGCAGAGCGGAAGCTTAGCAAGCAGCGCACTCAGAAACACAAGGCCACTCATCCTGAGCGAACCGCCGCCGTCATGGACGGTGGTGGGCAGCTTCGGGCAGGCCCACCCAAACAGGACTCCCATGGGACCGAACATGAAGCACCAGCAACACCATCAGCGCCAGCGCGGCCGTGGCCGCAAACCGGGCGGTGGCGGTGGTCAAGGCGGCGGCGGTGGCGGCGGGGGAGGTCACAACTCCAACCGCTCCTTCGAGAGCACCGGCCCGGACATCAAGGTCCGCGGCAGCGCCTCGCACGTCTACGAAAAATATCTGCAGCTGGCGCGCGACGCCAACTCCGCCGGCGACCGCGTGATGGCCGAAAGCTATCTCCAGCACGCTGAGCACTACTACCGCATCGTCCGCGCCATGCAGCCGGCGCACCAGCCGCAGCAGCAATTCGAGCAGCGCTACGACACCCGGTTCGGCCAGGAGCCGGACTACGAGGAAGGTGAGGACGGCGAGGAGTTCGAAGGCGCCGAGCGCCCACAGGGCGAAGCATCCGGCGCCGAGGGCGAGCAACCCGCGCCTCCACCGTACCGGCAGGATCGCGGCCCGCGTCATGACGGCCAGCGTCCCGAAGGGCAGCGCGAAGGGCAGCGCCATGATGGTCCCCGTCACGAGGGACCGCGTCAGGACGGCCCGCGCGCTGAAGGTGGCGACGGCGTGCCGCGCGAAGACGGTGAGTTCGGTCGCAACCGCCGCCGCCGCAACCGCTTCCGCCCTGAAGGCGAGGGCGCGCCGCGTGTTGACGCTGATGGCGCGGAGTACCGTGAACCTCGCGAAGCCCGTGAGCCGAGAGAGCCGCGTATCGAGCCTCGTGAAGTACGGGAAGAAACCGTCGTCCGCGAAGAGCGTCCTGAGCGTGCGCCCCGCGCCCCGCGTGAGCCGCGCACCCGAGATGCGGCGGTGGAGCCCGTCGAAGGGTTTGCCGACAGTCCGAAGCCGGCGTTCCTCGCAGGGGAGTGACACATGCGGCGGGTCATTTGACCGCACCCCTTGTGTGGCTTTCCAGCAACACTTACCTCCCGTCTTGTTCAGACGTTGGTCGCCTAGAGACCGGCCGGGAGAGGATGTATGGACCTCGAAAAATTCACCGACCGCGCCAAGGGCTTCGTGCAGTCGGCGCAGACCATCGCAATCCGCGAGGGTCATCAGCAGCTCGAACCGCAGCATCTGCTGAAGGCACTGCTCGATGACCGCGAGGGACTGGCGGCGGGCTTGATCCGTGCCGCCGGCGGCGATCCGGTTCGCGTGCTGGCGGACGCCAACGCGGCGGTGGCCGCGCTCCCGAAGGTGCAGGGCGGCGGCGACAAGCTGTTCATGGGCACACCGCTCGCGCGCGCCCTCGACGCGGCCGAGCAGGCGGCGGCCAAGGCCGGAGACAGTGTCGTCACGGCGGAACGTCTGTTGTTTGCATTGGCGCTCGGCAAGGACGCGGCGGGCGAGGCGCTCAAGAAGGCCGGCGTCACGCCGCAGAAGATCGAAGCCGCCATCGCGGAGCTGCGCAAGGGTCGCGCGGCGCATTCGTCGGGCGCGGAGGATCAGTACGACGCGTTGAAGAAATACGCGCGCGATCTCACGGAAGATGCGCGCAAGGGCAAGCTCGATCCGGTGATCGGCCGCGACGAGGAAATCCGCCGCACGATTCAGGTTCTGTCGCGGCGCACGAAGAACAACCCCGTGCTGATCGGCGAACCGGGCGTCGGCAAGACCGCCATTGCGGAAGGCCTTGCGCTGCGCATCGTCAACGGCGACGTGCCGGAAAGCCTGAAAACCAAGAAGCTGATGGCGCTCGACATGGGCGCACTCATTGCCGGCGCGAAATATCGCGGCGAGTTCGAGGAGCGGCTGAAGGCGGTGCTCTCGGAAGTCACATCTTCAGACGGCGGCATCATTCTGTTCATCGACGAGATGCACACCCTGGTCGGCGCAGGCAAGGCCGAAGGCGCGATGGATGCGTCGAACCTGTTGAAGCCGGCGCTGGCGCGCGGCGAACTGCACTGCGTCGGCGCCACCACGCTCGATGAGTACCGCAAGAACGTGGAGAAGGATGCGGCGCTGGCGCGGCGCTTCCAGCCGGTGTTCGTCGACGAGCCGACGGTGGAGGACACCATCTCGATCCTGCGCGGCCTCAAAGAAAAGTACGAGGTTCACCACGGCGTGCGCATTTCGGACGCGGCCATCGTGGCGGCGGCGCAGCTGTCGAACCGCTACATCACCGACCGCTTCCTGCCGGACAAGGCCATCGACCTGATGGACGAGGCGTCCTCGCGGCTGCGCATGCAGATCGATTCCAAACCGGAGGAACTCGACGAGATCGACCGGCGGCTGATGCAGCTGAAGATCGAGTCCGAAGCGCTGAAGAAGGAGAAGGACGCCGCGTCGAAGGACCGGCTCGGCAAGCTCGCCGAAGAGATCGGCAAACTGGAATCGAAATCCGCCGAGATCACATCGGCGTGGAGCGCCGAAAAGAACAAGCTCGCCGGCGCCACCAAGGCCAAGGAAGAACTCGACCGGCTGCACGGCGAATTCGCCGACGCGCAGCGGCGTGGTGATTTCGCGCGCGCGGGCGAAATCAAATACGGGCGCATTCCGGAACTGGAAAAGCAGATCGCAGCGGCGGAAACGCCGATGGGCGAGAGCGCGGGCGCGGCGCTGATGAAGGAAGTCGTCGACGCCGAAGCCATCGCCGGCGTCGTCTCGCGGTGGACCGGCGTACCCGTGGAAAAAATGCTCGAAGGCGAGAAGGCGAAACTGCTGGCGATGGAAGACGCGCTGCGCGGGCGCGTGATCGGCCAGGAAGAAGCCTTGCGCGCGGTGGCGGACGCCGTGCGGCGCGCCCGCGCGGGCCTGCAGGATCCGCACCGGCCGATCGGCTCGTTCATGTTTCTCGGCCCCACCGGCGTCGGCAAAACCGAACTCACCAAGGCGCTGGCCGCGTTCCTGTTCGACGATGACGCCGCGATGACCCGCATCGACATGTCGGAGTACATGGAAAAGCACTCGGTATCGCGCCTGATTGGCGCGCCGCCGGGATACGTGGGATACGAGGAAGGCGGCGCGCTCACCGAGAGCGTTCGCCGGCGCCCGTACCAGGTCGTGCTGTTCGACGAGATCGAGAAGGCGCACCCGGACGTCTTCAACGTGCTGCTGCAGGTGCTCGACGACGGGCGCCTGACGGACGGTCAGGGCCGCACGGTCGATTTCAAGAACACGATCCTGATCATGACCTCGAACGCCGGCGGGCAATTCCTCGCGGAACAGCCGGAGGGTCAGGACGTGGACGCGGTGCGCGATCTCGTCATGGATGAAGTGCGCGCACGGTTCCGGCCGGAATTCCTCAATCGCGTGGACGAGATCATTCTCTTCCGCCGCCTGCAGAAAGCGCAGATGGGGCAGATCGTGACGATCCAGCTGAAGCGGCTGGAAAAACTGTTGATTGATCGCAACATCACTCTCGATCTCGACGACCGCGCCCGCGCCCGCCTCGCGCAACTGGGGTACGATCCGGCGTACGGCGCGAGGCCCCTGAAGCGCGTCATTCAGCGCGAAGTGCAGGACTCGCTCGCGCGGCTCATTCTCGAAGGCCGCATCAAGGACGGCGATACGGTGCGCGTGAGCTTCGACGGCAACGACTTCCTGTTCAACGGCGGCGCGGAAAGACCCGCCGCGTAGTCAGTCTCCCAGCGTCGTCTCCGGCGCGGGAGCGTGCTTCTGCCCCACCGCCGCGAACAGGCACGCCGCCACGATCAGCGCCGCTCCGGCGAAGAGTTGCGGCGGCGGCGCTTCGTGAAATAGAAGGAAACCCGTCGCTGTCGACCAGATCAGCGCGGTGAATTCGAGCGGCGCAAGCTGTTGTGCTTCCGCGCGCGCGTAGGCGTTGATGAGCAGATACCAGCCGCTGGCGCCGAGAACGCCCATGAGCGCGAAGTAGGGAAGGTCGTCGGCGGGCGGCAGCGGTGACAACGCGACGGCGGGCGCGGCGACGATCAGCATCGGCATCAACGACTGCATGAGCCCGACGATGGGCGCGCCATCCTTGTCCGCACGCCCGCGCAGCATCGCGATAGAGATTGCGTAGGTCACCGCGGAGAATAGCACGGCCACAATGCCCAGCATCCGGTCGTCGGGAATGGGATCGCTGCCTGGCGTCCATGAGGCGATCGCCGCGCCGATGAAGCCGACGCCGCCGGCGATCAGGCTGCGTGGGCGCAGTCGCTCGCCGAGCAGGCCCCACGCCGCGAACGGGATAAGCAGTGGTGCGAGAAAGCCGAGCGTGATCGCTTCGGCGAGGCCGAGCTTGCTCAGGGCAAAGAAGAATCCCGTCGCCGATCCAACGAGTATGAACCCGCGCAGCGCATGGGCGCGCAGCATTTCGGTGGTTACCTGCGGCCGGCCCGCCGCGTTCCAGATCAACGCCGCCGCGCCCGCGCCGAACAGGTAGCGGCCGAACGCGATGGCGAGCGTGCCGTTCGTCGCCGTCAGGTGTTTGATCACTGCGTCCATGAGCGACAGCAAAAGGACGCCGAGCGCGGCGAGCGCGACGGGGGACAGGCGGGAGAGCATCAGGAGGGTTCTAGGGCGATTGACCGGTCAACGTCCAAGGGCAGGCTCCCATTTGTCGATACTGTTTGTCTAATTGTACATGATACTTGACACAGCAGCGCTTAGATGTATGGTGAACTTGTCATTTAGTCCGGCGTGCTTGCCTGTCAGCGCTGAAGCTGGAGCTTCAAGATGGTTTCCTTCCCGACACCGTCAAAGCGTCCCTGGCGCATTGCGCCGGTGATGACCATCGCCCTCAGCGCCGGCTTCCTCTCCGTGACCGGCGCGCCGTTCTCGAAAATGGTGGCCCGTTTGACGGCGGCGGGTGTCCCGGCCCCATGGATCGCGCCTTTGTTGCATGCCGCGCCGATCGTGATCGCCGTGCTCGGGTACATCGCGATGCGAGCGCTCGCGGACGGGCACGGGCCCCGCACACGGGCGGCCATTTATGCACTCGGCGGTGGCGTGATCGGCTTTCCGATCGCCTTCTGCCTCGATCTTTTCGTCGGCGTGACCCCGGCGCTGGAACGGCTGACCGGCCCGCTGCATGAATCCGGCAAACTCGACATCGCTGCGTGGGCAATCACCGGGCTGAGCCTCTTCTATGCTGCAGCGATGGCGGCGATTGCCGGGTTCGGCACGCCCGCAGTGCGCGTGCTGGCGGCGGAAAAGACAGACACAGACTGCATCGACGTGCGCGCGCGCGACCGCTCCACATATGCCACCAGCGCCGTCGGTTTGCTGGGGCAGGGCGCGTTCGTCGGCGCGTTGGCCGTCGCGCACCAGAGCAGCGCCGACGTCACTGTTGTGCGCATCGGCGTCGCGCTCACCGTGATCATCGGTGCGGGCGCGTTCGCCTGGAGTTCATGGGTGTTGTGGCGTCAGTTCGACGAGATGCTGCGCCGTACGGTGGTCGAAGCGTATGCGTGGTCGGGTCTTCTGGCGACGGTGGGCTGTCTCGCGTGGGCCTTGCTGGAAAGCCTTGCGCTGGTTCCCGCGCTGACCGCCTACGGCGCCATTGTCACGCTGGTAGCTCTGCAAACCTTCGTGACACTGGCGATTTCGAGCAATCTCACAATGACGCCGGCGCGTCCGAAGGTGCGCGCGGCATGAAGAACCGCCTACGGGTCCTGCGCGCTGAACGAGCGTGGAGCCAGGCCGATCTCGCCGAACATCTCGGCGTCTCGCGCCAGACCATCAACGCCATCGAGGTGGAAAAGTACGATCCGTCTCTCCCGTTGGCGTTCAAGATCGCGCGCCTGTTCGCACTGCCGATCGAGCAGATTTTTTCCGATGATCAGGCTGCCGCGAAAGCGGTCGAGTAAGGGAGGCCACAGTGCAGGGAACACGAAAGGCGCGGTCGGTGCTGGCTATATGGGTCGGTGTCGGGATGATTTTCGGCGCCGGCGTCGCGGCGAGCGGTCTGGAAGGCAGCGACCTGCTGCGGTTTGCAGCGCAGGCGCCGGCGGTCTGGATCGCGGCGGCGGCCTTGCTCGTGTTGGTCGCGACGGGCGTTGGCACGGCGTGGATGAACCAGATCGACGAACTCGCCCAGCGCGCCCACTACGTGGCCTGGTACTGGGGCGGGTCGATGGCGCTGGCGGTGCTGCTCTTCATATTCTTCGCCGGCCCGGCGCTGTCGCACGTGATCGACTTCGACGCGATTCTCACGCCGCTTGAGGACGTCTACGGGCGTGGCGCGGGCTTTTTCGCCGGCGTGAGTGTGTGTTTGGTTGCGTTGACGCTCGGCTACAGTGGCTGGTGGATGCTCTACTGGATGCGCAAGCAATGAGCCGTGAAATGCTTCTGCAACATGGCGCCGCAGCGCCGACAAGATTCGGCGCCAGTTTGATCATCGAGAAGCGCCACCCCGTGACGAGCCGGTCAGAGGTGAGGCGAGAGCGGGAGACTGTCGATGGCCGTTAGTGCGATCGTGGATGCGCGCGCCGCGCGAACGCCGTTGAGCGAAGGCGAGAAGGCGATGCTGTTCGATCTGGCGATGGAGGCGGGCGGCTTCCGCTATGGGCGCGACGCCTCGCGCACTGAGGCGCTGGCGGCGGCGCCATTGATCCTCGCATTCGCCCGCGCCTATGTGGCGATCCGTGATCGCGAGGACGGCCTCGTCTGAGCCAGGAGTTATCCATGCACCGCGTTTTCCGGGCGCCGCTCGTCGCTGTTCTAGCTTTGGTGGCTGGCTGTGCGACTGCGTCCGTGAGTATGGCGCCCGAAGGCCCGCCGCAGCCAGCGGTGTGGGCGGTGCGTGACACTGACTCCACCATGTACTTCTTTGGCACGATTCACTTGCGCAAGGCCGGCGCGGCGTGGGGTGGACCAGTCGCCGAGCGCACGCTGGGCGAGGCACAGGAGGTATGGACCGAGATCGAGATCGATCCCGCACAGGAAGCCGCGCTGCAGGGCGTGGTCGCGCGCTACGGTATCGACACCACGCGCACACTGTCGTCGCAGCTGGAGCCCACACGGGCGGCGCAAATGCGCGCGGCGGCCGTGGAGATCGGCGTGCCGCCCGAGGCGCTCGACATCATGAAGCCGTGGCTCGCCAGCCTCACGCTCACTGTCGTGCCGATGACCAAGGCGGGCTACGATCCCAACGCAGGCGTCGATCGCACCGTCGACCGGATTGCGGAAGCGGCGGGCAAGCGGATGCGCTGGTTTGAAACCGGTGAAGAGCAGATCCGGTTTCTCTCCGGTATGTCCGATCCGTTGCAGCTGGCGATGCTCTATGAAGCGATCGAGGACGTGGGCAAGGGCACGGAAGTGCTGGAACGTATGGAACAAGCGTGGGAGGTCGGTGACGAGCGCGTTCTCGCCGACGAGATGGTCGCCGAAATGAGCGGCGAATATCCGGAACTCTACGACGTGCTGCTGAAGACGCGGAACACCGCGTGGGTAGATGTGCTGTCGCGCGAGATGGCTGGATCGGGCGTGGATTTCATCGCTGTCGGCGCCGCGCACCTCGTCGGACCTGACAGCGTGCTGGCGATGATGCGCGCGCGGGGTTTCAAGGTCGAACGCGTTTCGCCGCCGGCGCCCTAGGTCTTTACCTGCAGGCGAGCTTTCGGTGCGCGGGTGCGATCCAGCAGAAAGCCAAGCGCTGAGATCACCAGGTAGGCGCCTAGCGCCATGGGCGCGGCCGCCTTGATGTCAGCGGGCGTCGGCCCGAGCTTGTCGAACGCGTAGAGGCCGAGGAACATCGCGATCAGCGCCCACGGTGCGATGCGTCCCGCCACACCGAGCGGCTTGGTGGCGCCGAGATACACGAAGAAGCCGCCGAACAGTACGAGCGCTTCGGCGCCGATGCCGAGGACCGGCTGGTTCCACCAGCCGAGCCCGACTTTCGGCCCCTCGAACCCGAGTGGCAGATCCGGCGCATGCACGAGGAAATCGAGCACCCAGTGCGAGAATACGCAAAGGCCGATCAACACGGCCGCGCCCCAGCCGCTGCGCCGGTCGAGCACGCGGTAGAGCAGCATCCCGGCAAGCGCCCAAGCGAGCGCGCCGGGCAGGCTGTGGGTGTAGGGCATGTAGTCGAGCCGGAGCGCCGAGAGCGCCTGGAACCCGGGCTCGATGCGCGCGCGCTCCACTCCCGTCAGGATGAAGATCGCCCACGCCACATCAACAAGCTGCACGGCGAGAAATGCCGCGCCCAGCGAGGGCGGGCGTTTGGCTGCCTTAACCGCAAACGCGGGACCGTAGTGACCGACGAACATGGCGCCCTCCGCGTTTTTCTGAAGCGTAGGCCGAGGCGGGCGTCAGCGGAAGCAGCGCCTCTTGACGGAGCGGCCGACACGACATCAAATGCACTTAATAATTACTCGCAAAATGGAGATCGCCATGCAGGTGCGTAGCGTCGGGGCGGCGACCGTCGCCCGGCTTCTGGCCATCGATAGCGGGATGGACTTCGCGCCGATCCTGCCGGACGGCGCGCTGGAAGCCCTGATACTAGGCGCCGACCCCGGCCCTCAGGCCGACAGAAATGCCCGAAGCCGCGCCGACACTGCCGCTTCGTCGCGCAGGGCGCATTCCCACACCACCAGCGCCGACCAGCCCGCTCCCGCCAGCGATGCAAGCGCCGCCGCG